>NZ_VXCS01000016.1:0-138586 GCF_052850545.1 Pseudoalteromonas sp. 1181_04 | reverse complement strand
AGTGTTCATGGAGGAAAAATGAAAGTCCAGATAAAATCTTTCTCATCGCACCAAACTAGTAAAGTTATTGCTTTAGCGTTCGCACTATTCACAATTCCTTTTTCCATAATGGGAGTCATTGGTTTTTTCGTCGCTCCAGAAATGAAAACAAGCACTGGAGAAAGCATTCCTAATTTTCCGTTTTTAATTTTTGCATTAGCACCATTACTATACGGTTTTATGTTTTACATAATGAATAGACTCATGTGTTTCGGGTACAATTTTATTGCAAAGCGTGTCGGTGGCATTGAGTTTGAAACGGTTGAATCTGACAATGAACACTAACAAAACAATAAACATCATTCGCTTCGCTCATTGGGAAAAAGCCTCGCTGCAACTTTGTTGCAAAGCGCTCGGTTTTTCCCGTTATTGTAAGCGTTATATGATAAATAAAGTATGGAGAAACTAAATGACAAAATGCCCTCAATGCCAATCGAAAATGGACTTTGATTTTTTGAATGAAATCATGGATGAATTAAGCCAATCACGTTCCGTTACATATGAGACTATTGTTGAAGCAACATGTTGCAGGAAAAAATTAAAGGCGATCAATGACTGCAATATGTATTACATAATTTCTGAGCCTGCAAAAAAAGGTGAAGAAAGAGACATGATCGGTGCTAAATAACGATTTATTCCCTAGCCGGTAGTTTCATATAACAAGGCGCTACACACAGAAATTTTACTCGCTGCGCTCCCAAAATTCTGGTGAGCTTGGCGTTATGCAAAACTGAGAACAATCCATGATAGATAGATCGTTAATCGGAAAGCAGTTTGAATTTAATGCAATATTAGAGAATTGGGCTGAGGGTATGGATTACTGTGCTGTTAGCGTACCTTCAAGCGTAACCAAATCACTTAGAACTAAAGGGCCTGTATTGGTTCGTGCTAGTGTTAATAATTCAGAGCCATTTCAAGTAAGTCTATTTCCTGTTGGCGGTGGGAAACATTATATTCGCATTAAATCAAAGATACGTAAGCTCACGAATACTAAAGTGGGCGACAATATTAAACTTGATTTCGTTGTAATTGACCCAGAAGACGTAGATTTACCAGATGATTTACTAGCTACATTAGAAGATAGTGGCATGATAGATGGATTCTTAGATCTTCCGCCTGGAAAAAGGAACTATTTAATCCGAAGGATTGGTGAGGCTGCAAAACCCACTACGAAAGAAAAGCGAATTCAGGAAGCACTAGAAGCCGCTATTGAAAGAAATTCTAGGAAGTAAAGCCTAGTAAAAAACAAAGCGTAAGGTTAAGCCAATGCATAACAAACGCATGTTGTCGGATTGGCTTTCCGCTGCGCTCCACACCAACGGCAAATGCGGGCGTTGGTATGACTCCCACTGTCAAGTTAAACACACTGATCCTTGCCTAACTTTTTAAGCCATAATTACTTCAGCTCGAATTAGAGCGAGTTAATACATAGGATGAAGCAAGTAATGTCGTCGGTTATCTTGCTGATATTCGTTGGTTATTACTATTTCTAGTAACAGAGCAAACCTTACTTAGTTCGTCGTGGCACCTGTCTTCAGTCTATGTTCGTGGTTCAATGCAGCGTTAGCTGCATTGCCATCCTAACGCCGTCGGTGGTTGTGCCACACCCGATGCTTGATCCTATGCATTAACTCTAATTCGTTTATCATGCGGGTACTCTTGCCAATCTAAGTTTTGTATTCACTGGCGTAAGTACCACTTCTTTAGCAATGGCCCATATGTACGCAATCATTTCTCGGGCAATTGCGGTGACAACCAGGTTGTAGTGTTTCCCTTTGGCTATCATTTTTTTATAGCGCTTGCAGAGCCTAAGTTGTGCTTTCCACGCAATATCAATAATGTCCTTTGGTAAACCTTCTTGTCGTTTTTGCATATCTGTCGATATATTTTCTGCATAGCGATAAGTGTGCGCGCCTTCAATTAGTAGGCGTCTTGCTCGGCCATTTCCGCATTTTGTGATAGCGCCAATATGGCGTTTGCCACCACTCGAGTGTTCACTGGGTACAAGACCGAGATAACTCATTAATTTACGGGGATGATCGAAGCGCGTTAAATCGCCAAGCTCAGCAACAACACCGGTGGCGACCAACAAACGAACACCTCGCATTGCTTGTATTGCTTTAACAACGGGATAATAACGCCATTGATGAACGTGATGTGTAAGTTCATTATCTAATCGTTCAAGTCGACTTATTCGCTCGGTAATTGTGTGTAAAAACTCTTGTAAGACGATGTGCTGTGCTGGGTGTGGAAGCACAAGCTCAGTGAGCCAACGTAAATGTTTTTGTGACCAATTTGCAGTGCCTTTGTAATTAATATTATTACGAAGCAGCAGTGCTTTTAATTGATATTTAGCATCTTTTAAATCTTTCATGGCCACTTCGCGTGCACGAGATAAATCACGTACAGCTTCATCTTCAGGCTCGGGAACATAGATAGGTGTTAAATCTTCAGATTTAAGTAATTTAGCGAGCTTAAGGGCATCACGTTTATCGGTTTTAATCTTCTCGCCTGGTTTTTTAGGAATAAGAGACGGGGCAACCACATAACAGCAATGGCCAAGGCTTGTGATTAATCTGTAAATCCAATAACCACAAGGGCCTGCTTCATAAACAAAGTGTAACGTTGCGCCAGGGTATTTAGATTCAAACTGACGAACAAGCTTTTGAACGGCAACTTTGGAAGAGGAAAATCGACCAAGGTGAACAGGTTGTGCACCTCTATGTTCTTCAATATAGGCGACTTCATTGAATTCTTTATGTGTATCAAGTCCGATAAAAAGTATGCTATGTTTATTCATGTTAGCCTCTGCTGTTTAATTAATTGATAAACTAATTATGGCTCTGGCTTTGAATTAAGCTAACCCACGAAAAGCGGAGGCTAACACCGTGTGGGAGTCATTATGTCTATATGTCCAAGGAGGAACCGAGGTGAGTGATAACCTGTATTTCAAATCAGCGATGTTTAAATCTAATAAGTCTCTTGCTGAGTATGTGTTTTCTGAACTTAAAAAGTTGAATTTTAATCCAGAATCTCCTATCGACAGTGATTATATGTTTAGTATTGCTATGAACATCAACGGAGTGATGGTTGATGTGTACCTCGGTAAAAATGACGAGGAGTCGGAAACTCCTTTATGGCAGGTTTGGCCAGAACAACGCATCTCCTTTTTTAAGAAGTTTTTTGGTAAAGTCAATAAGTCACCTGAAGTGAAAGCAAGACAAGTTATCGAAAACATCGCAAAAAACATTGAGGGCGTTACTGATGTCGCATGGGACATATGACAAGTTAAACCATCGGAAAATCCCTCGCAGGCCAAACAACGGCCTATACGCTCGCGTTTTCCGCTGTTTAAGCGTTAGTTGCGTATCATGAATCTAGAGCTGTTCAAATTAACAGAGGATGAGCGGTTATTATTGGTCGAAATGACTGATTTCGGAGTGCCTCTCTATGAGGTTCTTGATGAGTAAAAAGGACAGGCACATTTTTTTGCAAAAATCATAGCATCAACTACTGTTATTACATACAGTAGTTGGTGAGGTTGATATATTATGACTCGCGCAAGAAAAAAGCTTATTGATTTAGCATCGACATCTTATTATCACTTAATCTCACGATGCGTGAGACGTGCATTCTTGTGTGGTGATGATAAATACACAGGTAAAAACTTTGATCACCGTAGGGAGTGGTTAGTAGAGCGAATTAAGTTATTAAGTAGTGTGTTCGCCATTGAAATTGCTGCCTACGCGATTATGAGCAATCACTACCACCTTGTTGTGAACGTCAATAGGCGTCAAGCACTTGATTGGTCCGATGATGAAGTAATTAAACGCTGGTATCAGCTTTATAACGGCCACTTTTTAATCGACCGCCACTTAAAAGGTGAGCAGTTAGATAAGCCAAGTTTGCTCTTTTTTAATGAGATCATCGCTAAATGGCGAGAAAGATTGTATGACATCAGCTGGTATATGAAAAACCTCAATGAGTACATTGCCCGCGAGGCCAATAAAGAAGATAACTGCACGGGTAAGTATTATTCGCTGCCATCCTTGGCGCTCACCCTTCGGGCTGCCTAACGGCCTTTAAATTTGTGGGAAGGACCTTTCCTTTCGATAAAGAGTAATCACAAGCGCTCTTTGATGAAGCTGCACTGCCAGCTGGTATGGCGTATATCGACTTAAACCCAATACGTGCCAAAATAGCTCCCCCCCCCGAAGAATCAACCCACACCAGCGTACAAAAACGTATTGAAAGCGTAACAACAGATAAGCAGCCTAAAAATTTATTACGTTTTGCGGGTATGAATGCTTTGGAAGGGGCTTTAAATAAATATCAATTTAGTGAATGCTTAGCGTTAGTATTTTAAGATTTTATAAAAAGGATAGGCAATTTGCCTATCCTTATTTTTGCGGTAGAGGTGATAATAATTTTAGCCTTGCTAATTTATCATCAACCTCCATATCTATAAAACCGTAAGGTGGTTTTTTTATGCCAACACGCGACAAAAAAGGAGATAACAATCTTTCGACAAAAAAACAAACCTAGTCATACTGAGCCTGATGAATGTATCCAAGTCAGAGGTGCGCGGGTTCACAACTTAAAAAACATCGATGTTAATTTGCCCCGTAATGCCTTGGTGGTTTTTACTGGTATTTCTGGCTCAGGAAAGTCGTCATTGGCCTTTGGCACTTTGTTTGCTGAATCTCAGCGTCGTTACCTAGATTCTGTTTCGCCTTATGCCCGTCGCTTGATTGATCAAGTAGAGGAGCCAGATGTTGATTCAATCGAAGGGTTACCGCCAGCAGTAGCACTGCAACAGCAGCGAGGAACTCCATCGGTGCGTTCATCTGTTGGTAGTGTTACCACGATTTCTAATGGCTTGCGCATGCTTTATTCCCGTGCAGGGCAATATCCAACAGGTCAAAATATACTTTACGCTGACGCCTTCTCGCCAAATACCCCAGAGGGCGCTTGTGAGCGATGCCATGGTATAGGTCGTGTATTTGAAGTGACAGAAAAGTCGTTGGTACCAGATGACAGCAAGACCATTAGGGAACGCGCTATCGCGGCATGGCCGCCAGCATGGCAAGGGCAAAACTTATTGCGTATTTTGATTGCATTGGGCCATGAAGTTGATATTCCCTGGAAAAAATTGCCACAAAAAACGCGGGATTGGATTTTGTTTACCGATGAAACCCCTGAAGTGCCGGTTTATCGAGACTACAATATTAGCCAAATACGAGAAGCAATTGATAAAGGGGAAAAGCCCAATTACATGGGGACCTATACAAGCGCCAAGCGTTTTATTTTGCAGTCATTTGCTACTACGCAAAGCCCGCGCACCAAAAAGCGGGTGTCGCAGTTTATGCAGATTTCTCAATGCCCCGAATGTCAGGGAAAAAAACTCAAACAAGCGTCACTGTCGGTTAAATTTGCTGGACTTGATATTGGTGAATTGTCGCAATTGACGCTGACTGAGTTGGCGTTGCGGTTAAAGGATACTGCTAATAGCAAGCCCGACGATAACACCGCTAATCGAGAAAAAGCCATCGTCGCACAGCGTATTGCCAGCGATATTCTTACTCGTGTTGAAGCGCTTACTCGACTTGGTTTGGGTTATTTGTCGCTTGAACGTGGTACGCCCACGTTATCTCCGGGCGAACTACAGCGCCTGCGCCTTGCAACGCAGATCCGCTCTCAATTATTTGGTGTCGTTTACGTATTAGACGAACCCTCAGCCGGTCTGCATCCCGCTGATACTCAAGCATTGCTAGGTGCCTTAGATGAATTAATCGCAGCGGGTAATTCAGTATTTGTGGTAGAGCATGATGTTAGCGTTATTCGCCATGCAGATTGGATTGTTGATGTAGGTCCCGATGCTGGAATCCATGGCGGAGAAATTATTTACAGTGGTCCGCTTGAGGGCTTGCGCGAGGTAACCGAGTCTTACACTGGTCGATTTGTGTTTAATAAAGATAACAGTGCAGCACATAGGCCAAGACAGCCGAATGCTTGGCTCAAATTAGTTCAGGTTAAGCGAAACAACTTGAAGAATATCGACATTGAGTTTCCGCTAGGGCTTATGACTAGCGTTACCGGTGTCTCGGGTTCGGGAAAATCGAGTTTAGTCAGTCAGGCGCTGGTGGAGCTTGTGTCTAATGCCCTTGGTCAGCAAAATACCGTCGAGGCACCCAATGATGAGACTGATTTACTTGAGGAAGAATTAGAAATCGCCACCAGCGGTAAAATTGTTGATGGCATACAGCACATCCGACGTTTAGTGACCGTGGATCAGAAAGCTATTGGCCGAACACCACGCTCAAACCTTGCCACTTACACCGGTTTGTTTGACCATGTACGTAAGCTATTCGCTGCCACACCCAAAGCAAAAGCGAGGCGCTACAACGCAGGGCGCTTTTCGTTTAATGTAGCTAAGGGGCGTTGTTCGAATTGTGAAGGCGTAGGATTTGTGAGTGTCGAATTGTTGTTTTTGCCTAGTGTTTATTCGCCTTGTCAGGTATGCCAAGGGCAGCGTTACAATGACGAAACGCTCGATATTACTTATCGAGATAAAAATATCGCTGAAGTGCTTAATTTAACCGTTGAAACTGCCCGTGAATTTTTTATGGATGAGCCTTTAATAGCGCGCGCTTTGGATGCCTTGTTGCAAGTGGGGCTCGGCTACTTAAGGCTTGGTCAGCCTGCTACCGAATTATCGGGCGGTGAAGCGCAACGGATAAAATTAGCTACTGAGTTGCAACGAGCGCAACGCGGTGACACTTTATATATTCTCGATGAACCCACTAATGGCCTTCATCCCGCAGATGTCGCTATGTTGATGTTGCAATTAAATGGTCTGGTAGACGCAGGTAACACCGTAATCATGGTTGAACACGATATGCAGGTCGCGAGCCATAGCGACTGGGTCATTGATATTGGTCCTGGTGCGGGCGATGAAGGTGGGAATATTGTTGCTCAAGGACCACCGGCCAATGTCGCTAAGTCAAAGGCCAGCCAAACAGCACCCTTTCTGTCGCCTTAGTATTAGCCCGACTTTAGGTTATCGACGTTTTTCTTTACTTAAGTTGGAGATTAATTGCGATGTTGCGATGCCCCGTATACCACCATAATAGGCATGGTGTTTTCGGGGATGGCGCTGGACGCAACAGCAATGTGGGTATTACCAATCAGAATGCCATGGTTGGGGTTAAAACCTAACCAACCTGTACCAGGTAAAAAACCTCTGCCAAGCGTGCAGTTCATCGAAGGGGTTTCCATATCAAAATAGAAATAGCCGCTGGCAGAACACACGGCAATACCAAAATGGCGCGGCAGATTAATTTGCATCTAAGACAAGTCAGTACAAGATCCTTTGTTAATTTTAAAGGTTTCATTAGCGGGTAATGGTGGGCTATCTTATTGATATTCAGCACTAAAATCTCGGTGTGTCTAGGTGGTATAGAGCTTGAACGTCTCACTAAAAATCAGTGATATCTACTCATTTAAAAACGTTGTGCGAGTGATGATATAAAAAGGGATGATTTTTAATCTAAAAGAGCAAGCTTGGTAACACAGTTTTGGTTGCTCAATAAAAGTGGCTGTCTAGTTTGATTTTTATGTTTTTTAAATGAGTTGACTGAGACTATAACAACTAAAAGATAACCCACACTTACTATACAAAAAAGCTTCTGTACTAGTACAAAAGCTTTTCTTATTAAGATAAATTGAATCGAACTAAGCTGAAATTCGATAAAGGTTTATCAAGCAAGCTTTAATCATTATGGGGTGAGCTGGTCACAGATTTCAAATGTGTGCTCAACAACATCATTTGAGTTAGCACGTAAATCTAATTGCCATTCTTCCTTATGATCATAATCTCCTTTTTCGGTGTTTTTTATCCAAGTAACAGGGTAATCATCTGGTTCTACACGATATAAAAAAGGTGCAAGTATTGAAAAATCTTTGGTTTTGCCAATAGTGATTGTTTGATTGTCAGAAACGGACTGATCTAATTCTCCCCCTTCTAACGTGAAATCTAATGAGTTAAATTTAAGCTTAAGCTCAGTAGGGCCGCTATACCCTTCACAAGCTGTCAAACCAATACGGACATTTTGCTTAATAAGTGCTGTTTTTGTACCTAAATCAATAGTGAAGTGGTTGGTAGTTACCTGCTGCTCTCTCACAACGGTAGCAGATGTAAATGGAGAGCTAAAACCCATAATGCTAAATTTCTTCTCTACTCCTACGCCTATTACTGCTTGATAATAGCCATTATCATCCGTAGAGAAATATAAACTGTCTATTATTGCTTCACTTGAAAACAGATCGACATTAGCAAGGCCGCGCCCTAAAGCATCAACCAGACGACCGCTAACACTACCAAGCCAGCTAACATCATGCAGAGAAACAGCAATTAAAATGTGTTTTACAACCGTATTACCCGCATCGTCCGTTACACTAACCGAAGCAGTATAAGTACCAAGGGTTAGTGGCGTAAATGAGGTTATCGCTTCAGTGGTATTTGCTAAAATTGACCTACTATATTCAGGTTTACTCAAAGTCCAAGAATACGTTAGTGCGCCTCCCTCAGGATCTTTACTTAATGAGGCGTCAAGTATTACTTCGCTACCATAAGAAGTAGCTCGTTCACTGTCTCCCGCAAGGTGAATAACAGGCGGTAAATTTTCTTGGGCGGTAATAGCCAGCTGCACTGGATCTGAGCTTTGGCTACCATCATTAACGATCAACTGCACAACATATTCACCCCCTACTAGCGGAGTAAAACTCGGGTTTTGAGATTGAGCATCATTTAACTCACTATCGCCAGCCTGACTGAGCCATACCCATTGATAGCTCAGGTCTGCTCCTTCAGGATCCTGACTTCCACTGCCATCTAATGTTACTTCTTGGTACAAATAGGCAGAGGTTGCAGCCTTTATTTTAGCGATAGGTTTTTGATTATTTTTCGCGGTAATACGAACTTGACTCGGTGTTGAGTCAGCTTGACCGTCATTAACAACCAAAGAAAAAACATACTCACCGTCAACATCTAATTCAACCATTATTATTTGTTGATTTGATGTTATTAATTGCAGATTACTATCATCAGGTTTTTTAATTAAAGACCATTGATATGCTAAAGGAGATTGCTCAGGATCATAGCTAGCAATAGCTGACAGCGGAATACTTTGACCTGTGTTAACGATTTTATCGGGTCCTGCATTAGCAACAGGTACTTGATTACCCGAAACTACCTTGACTATCGCACTGGTGCTTGTTGAAGCTAAAGTAGGATCAGCAACAGTTAACTCTATTTCATAGTCTCCTGGCGTATCGGCAGAGAACTCAGCATCGACCGTGCGATAATTATTGAGCTCCACACTGGAATTACTTGGCTGACTAATAACTTCCCATAAATAGGTTAATAGATCGCCATCAACATCATAACTATCACGAGCACTTAAATTAAGTGTTTGTGACATTAATACTTGCGGAGCAATAAAAGAAATCGCTGCATTAGGGCTACTATTTTCAGTATGTGGCTTTACCTCAATATCGACTTCGTCTGTTGATTGTTGCCCTGTATCATCACTAACGATCAACCTAAGGCGATATTGCCCCATAACATCGGCTATAAACTCACTTTCTATCGAGTTAATTTTGTCTAACACTACAATACTGCTCGCCGGTTTATCAATGAAGCTCCATTGATAGTGAATATTGCCCTGCAAGACATAGCTTGATCTTCCACTGAGCTTAATTAACGTTCCGAGTTTAACGCTTTGATCTGGTCCTGCATGTGCTACCACTGCCGCCGTCGCTTGCTCAACATTAATATCATATGAAGCAACGACGCTATTGACGGTACCATCATTAACCACAAGTGTTAGCAGGTATTCACCTTTAGTAGCAAAGGCCAAGGTAATATTTTGTGCGGTGGTATTAGCTAAGCTGATAGCTTGCTTATCACTGTTAACTAATGACCACTGATATGTGAGCTTATCTTTATTGGCATCATGACTTTTGGCGGCACTAAAAACAAATTCTTGCCCAACAACAAATATTGACTCTTGAGCTACGGTAATTACTGCGACTGGTGCCTGATTAACAACAGTGGTTTGTTTGGCGGGTGTATCTGACGAGCCACCACAACCTGACAAAAAAACGATAAAAAATAATAAAAAAAATACATTAACTTTCACTATAACTTCCTTGTAAAAAACTATTCAAACTAATTCGATGAGTTAGTACCTAAAATGGAGGCTATCTTGTAAGCGGCTAAAAATCAATCTAAAGATGTTAATAATCACACAAAGGTTTAAGAGAAATGTAAAATAACGTTTTCAAAATGGGGAGAGGGCGTTTTCTTAGTTTGTTAAAACCTATGTAAGTAAACTCTGTTTAATGGGACTATGGTTAAACCATCAATAAAAATAAATTAAAAATGAGTTATTCTACAGGCTCATAGCACTATGGAATTGAGGGTTTTCCATGAGATCTAAGAAGCTAGATACTCTAATTTATGTATACATGGAATTAGCCGATGCACTTGGCAAACTAAATAGCCCAGAGTTAGAGCCGTTATTAAATAGCTGGCCTTTGTCTTTGGGGTCAGGTTAACGAAATAATTAATAACCCTGATAACGCAGTTAAGCCTTCTGAAATCGCATCAGGTTTTGAACAAGGGCTACGTGACACGCATCTGATGCTTGGTGAGCTAAATGCACAATATAGGTCGTCAGCAATCGAGGTCTTTTATAAAGTTGTCGGCTTGCATTTGCCTCGCTTCTTTCAAAAAAGCAAGGCGCAGCTAGAGCGTATCGTGGCTAAAGGTAAAATCAAAAACGAAAATGAGTGGCACCTAGTTCGTCACCGAGTAGATGAAATCGAAGGCCAATCAAATAACGACGCGGAGCTAGAAGTTCTTAATGAACTACTTGGTCAATTGGAAGCAAGCGTATGACACATATGAGCCTTAACTCTGCCAATAAGCGCTATTAGTCTTTTTGACCGTTTTTATATAATGTTGGTCAATTCTAAATTAATAAACAAACTCGTTTAATTCGTCTGTCGATACGTCAGTAGCTTGCGTTACGCAGTAATCGATTATTGCGGTCTCATCGCGGCCTAATTTTTTCTAGACAATAAACAAGACACCCAGCCTAAAATTTGGTCATTGTATTTCCCTGTGTGCGTATGCAGTGATGAGTAATCACACGCACTTAGCACTTAAGTTGATGATAAAAAGCAAATAGACTTAATGACAAAGCTATAATTCTACGCTGGCATAAGCTGTGTAAAGCTACGTTATTGACGAAAAAGTATTTGCAATGGGTAAAATTGAGTAAAACAGAGCTCACCTTTTTGAATCAAACGGTTGAGCAATACCACGGGCGTTTAAGTAGCATTAGCTGGTTTATGCGCTTATTAATTTTAAGTTATTTGTATTTTTAAGTGTCTGTTTTTTCAAAATACGCAATTAGGCGCTCGAGTAACTTTCTAATCGCGATAGATTGATGTTTGCGAGAACGGTATATGGCGTAAATACCTAAGGACGCTGGCTCATAGTTGGGGAGCACATGAACCAGCTTTTTATCATTGATCAACTGTTGTACGGCATGTTTAGGTTGTAAAGATATACCGCGTCCTTTGAGTGCTGATTGAAGTAAGAGCATTGATTCATTCGCACTGAAGTTGCCAGCGACTGAAGTAACAACTGCGAGTTCTTCTTTGCTGAAATGCCACAAACTTTTTCCAAAATTAGAATAAATTAAGCAATTATGTTTGGCCAAATCATCAGGATAAACAGGGTAACCAAAACGATTTAGGTAATCTTCGGTGGCGCATAACACTGAGCGGCAACGACCCAGCGGGCGTGCAATGATATTGGGGTCTAAGTCGTTGGTAATACGTATTGCTAGATCGATTCTATCTTCAACTAAATTAGTTACTTGGTTACTGATATGAATATCTATATGTACTTTGGGATACTCATCTAAAAACTGATCAATTACTGCTGGCAATAAATTAGCGGCGACAAATTGAGAGCAAGAAATACGGATCGACCCTTCAGGTTGTGCGACATGATCTTGCTCTAAAGGGATAGACACTTGTTTGGCTAAATCTAATAACGACAGACAATTTACAAAAGCTTTTTCACCTGCGGCGGTGAGCGTGAGTTTACGCGTAGAGCGATGTAATAACTGACTATTCGCCCAACTTTCCATTTCGCTTAAGTACCTAGTTACCATCGAGCGCGACATATCTAACGAATGCGCTGCGCTGACCATACTACCTTGCTCGACAATTCTAACAAAGACTTGAGCTGCGGTGATCCTGTCCATTTTATTTCCTATATGTTCGATATATGCAATTAACTATTGCCTGTTGTGATGTTTATTGCAACATATTTGCAATTTATACTTGTTTCATAAATTTAATACTGCTGACAGGAAAATAAAATGAAGACCTTGCATTTCATTATGGATCCGCAGTGTGGTTGGTGTTATGCCGTCGCACCGCTGATTGATGAACTCACTCAATTAACAACAATAGATATTAAGCTGTATGGCGGCGGCTTATTTTCAGGGGCTAATAAACGTCAGTTATCAGCTGATTTTCATCAGCAAATAATCGCCATGGATAACAGGATCACGAGTTTAACGGGGCAAGTATTTAGTCCAACTTATTATGAAACGCTATTAGATGATAAGCAGCGAATTTTAGATTCAGATACGCCGATCACGGCGCTATTAGCTGGTGGATCTTTAGGTCTTAATACTGTTGCCATGCTGCATAGAATGCAAGTTGATCAATTTGTACTTGGCCGTTCTCAGTCTGATATAGCTAATTTAGCTAACATAGCCACTCAACTTGGTGCTAGCTCTAGGGCTTTTTTAAATGCGTTTGACCTTTTTAGTGGCGAAAAAACGCAGCAGCAAATAATTAAAGCGCGGCAGATGTTGAATTTAGTTGGCGGTAGTGGGTTTCCAACACTTGCGTTTGAGCACAGCGATGGCGCATTTACTAAATTAGACCACTCGCGTTATTACGGTCAGCCACAGCAGTGGTTAGCTTATGTAAAACAATTAATTAATACGATTGATTAACCAATAATTTTACACGTTTAAAAACACCCAATTTACTCGCTAAATGAGCGACATTTTAGAGGCTACTATGACATTTTTATCTAAATTAATTCAGGCAAGCACGCTTGCTACAATGATGGCAGTATCTGCCAATGCGGTTAGTGCAACACTTGAAACCAGTGTGTTTAATCCACAACAAAAAAGCACGTTCCCAGTTAGTTCGGTGTTGATCAGCGGTCCAACCGAAGCGGTTTTAGTTGATGCGCAATTTCAGCGTAATGACGCACAATCAGTGGTTGAGTTGATTAAAAAATCAGGTAAAAAATTAACCACTATTTACATTAGTCATGGTGATCCTGACTATTATTTTGGCTTAGACGTGATCACCGAGGCCTATCCTGATGCTAAGGTATTATCAACTGCTAAAACCCGAGATTATATTAAAGCGTCAATGGCGCCTAAAAAGGCTTATTGGGGGCCAATTCTTAAAGAAAACGCACCGCAAAAACTAGTTTTGCCAGAAGTATTGCAAGGCGACACCTTATTGGTTGATGGTGAAAAAGTGAATATTGTTGGTCTTGACGGTCATGATCCAAAACATACTTTTGTATGGATCCCTTCGACTAAAACTATGTTGGGTGGTGTTGTGGTATTTAACAACATGCATGTTTTTTTAGCAGATACGCAAACACCTGAATCACGTCAAAGTTGGTATAAAACCCTTGATGTTATTAAGCAGCTGCATCCTAAAACTGTGATCTCTGGTCATATGTTAGGTGATAAGCCATTGACTATTGAAGCGGTGCACTTTACTCGCAAATACATTCAAGACTTTGAAGCTGCAGCCAAGTCTTCAGCTAATTCAAGTGAATTGATGAGTAAAATGAAAGCAAGCTATCCAAATATTGGCGGCGATAGCGTATTGGCGTTAAGTGCCAAAGTTATTATGGGCGAGATGCCTTGGGGCTAATTACTACAGCTTAAATTTATTTATGGCTTTTCAAGCCGCTTGCAGTTTGAAAGGTCTGTTCAACTCTTTGTACAGGCTTCATTTCATGGGGGGAATTCAGCGAGTAATCACGATAGTAATGGCTTTGGCTATGCTTCAAGCATGCAGTACCACTGCCAAAATATCGTCATTAGAACATTACAATAGTTTTAATCTGGAGACTAAATCGATGACCAATCTTGATATTGTAAAAAGTACTTATGAAGGTAAGACCTCAGAAGAAAACGGTAAAAACCTCAAGCGTTATATAACAAACGAAACACAATGGACGGAAGCCGCTGGTTTTCCATATGCCGGCACCTACCAAGGCTTTGATGAAATTGAAAAAAATGTATTTGTACGGTTAGGCAGTGAATGGAATGGTTATAATTTTGCGGTAGAAGACTATGTTGCTGCTGGCGACAAGGTGTTTGCTTATGGTAGCTATAGCGGAACCAATAAAGCCACAGGCAAATTTTTTAAGGCCAGAGTCGCCCATTTATGGATACTCAAAGAGGGTAAGATCATCAGTTTTGAACAATTTGTTGATAGTAAAACCGTTAGCGATGTCATGTAAAAAAGTAGTTTTTTAATAATAACTACAAGTATGTTGTAGGTGCGCTTTTATTTCGTACTCTCGTGCATAAAAAAAAGCGTTGCCAATCGGCAACGCTTAAGTTCAACTCTGTAGCACCTAGCACCGATTATTTAGTCAAATAATCCAGCACCACTTGATGATGGTCTTTGGTTTTAAATTTATCGAAAAAGTGCTTTATTGTTCCGTCTTGGCCGATCAAGAAGCTTAAACGGTGAATGCCGTCGTACTCTTTACCCATAAACTTTTTGTAGCCCCATACGCCGAATGCTTCTGCAATCGCGTGATCTTCGTCTGAAAGTAGGTCAAAGTTTAATTCTTTTTTGGTTTCAAAGTTCTTTAATTTTTTTACCGGATCAGGGCTGATACCAACCACGCGGGTATTTAGCTGTGCTAACACGGCTTTTTCATCACGTAAGTTTTCAGCTTGCACGGTGCAACCAGGTGTTGATGCTTTTGGATAAAAGTACACTAATACTTGCTGCTCTTTTAATAGCTCTGCAAGGACGATTGTTTCATCATCTTGGTTTTGTAAGCTAAAAGCGGGGGCTTTGTCGCCGGCTTGTAATGGATTAATTGTGTTCATGCTTTGCTCCTTAGCGAATGCGTCGAAATATGTAATCTACGTTTAGAGTACGCGACAGATCTTCAAATTGGACTTTAAACGTATCAATGTCAACCTCAACAGGAATGTTAAACTCCAGTTCACAGCGCATTTTTGTATCTTTTTCTTCGTCATAGGTATCTGACTTTAAAGAACAAATACTAATGTGGTTGTCGGCAAAAAAGCGGGTAACTTTACTTAACGTGCCAGGTGTATCGATACCTGTATATTCGAGGGTGTAGCCAGCACAAAATTCACTTTGAGTATGACTGGCTGTCCGCTTCATCATAGTGAGTAAGCCCAGCTCCATGCCTTTGAGGGGCAGGGTGTGTTCAATGCGGCTGATTGCCGACATATCACCTGATAACAGCATAATAAATGTAAATTCATTGCCTAAGATGGCAATGCGACTATCAATAATATTACAGTGACAGTCACTGACTAATTGGGTTAATTCACTGACAATACCAGGGCGATCATCGCCAATGGCAGTTAAAACGATCTGATGATTTGAAAAAGCAGTCATGAATTCAAGTACCTAGGTTATATTATTAATAACAATCAGAGTAAGCTAAGCCGGCAATTACCACCACACGGCGGCGAAGTTTAACACAAAACAATCGCTAAACTACAGGCCGAGATAATTAAGCTGTTATTAAAGCACGGTGTTTCTTGTTTTTAGTGGCATGGGAAAGTACCATAGTTAAAATTTTGCATATTGACAGGCTGACACTTACGTTTAGCCGTACCCCAAAGTAACGGGTTTTGCATAAAAACAAGATACGTAAAGTTAATATTGACTTTACACTGAACCAAATCGGCATAACCCACTCATATATTTGTTAAAACAATTAAGGGTATGCTAAGGAGAATTATCTGTGCAGTATTGGATCCCAAAAGCGCTTGCTGTAAGCGTATTGGTTAGCTTGTCAGGATGTGGTGTGTTCACTGACGAAGCGCATCAAAAACGTAATTACCGTGCCAGTGAGCCGGTACAAGTGCCAGGACAATTGGCTCAGCCAGCTTTAGACCCCATTTATAAAATGGATGTGGCGGAATATGACAATAATCCGGATTCAACAAACTATCGTCCCCCAGCACAAGTATTAACTGTGGCAAAAGGCAGTTGGGTTGAAGAAGGTGATAAACAAGCACGCGTTTATTTTGATAAAAACGATGGTATTGTCGATTTAGATGAGTTTATTTGGGATTCTGTGCACGCTGTGTTAGCGGAACACCAAACAAAGGCAATCAAACAAGATAAGTTATTAGGTTCAATAGAAACTGACTGGTATGCCATAATTAAACCTGAAGAAGGTTGGTTATGGGATAGCGATACTGCGGTATCTGAGCAACGTTTTATTTTTACTATTGAAGAAAAGTCACATCAACGCACAGCTTCATTAAGCGCTAAGTTAGCTGAGTATAAAAGTAAAGATGTGCCATTGACACCAGTTTTACAACAGCAGCTAGAAGTGCGTGCACTGAACCAAGTAGTGGCTGAGTTTGATTATCGCTATCGTCAACTTGAAGTTGAAATACGTAAACAACAAGGCATTATTTCGCTGGAAATGGGTTTTGATAATAAAGGCAATGCGGCACTGGTAACTGAACAGGATTACTTTGTAATATTTGATCGTTTCTCAGGATTTCTTGAGCGCCTATCGTTTACGATAGTTGAAATTGATCAAGAACGTGGTTTGATCACGGCTGATTACAACAAACCTGAATCAAGTGTTTGGGATTCAATTTGGGGTGAAGAACTTGCTGAATTGCCGATTGAAAACGGCCAATATCAAATCTTAGTCAGTCGCACCAAAGAAGGTGGTACTAGCTTAACGTGGATGGACGATGAAGGCACAACGTTAGAGCCTGGTACGATGAATGACTTACAACAAGCGTTAGAAAGTGCTCTGCGCCAACGCGGTATTAAAATTTAATAATAAATAATAATAACACCACAAAAAGAGCTTTTGCTCTTTTTGTGGTTTCTACAGGTTGAAAATAATGTCTAATCTAGCTTCCTCTCACCCGCAGTTTGACTTTAAGGTATGGTTTAATTTTTTAGTTCCTTCATTGATTGGCGTCCTCTTATTCATGACTCCAGTGCCAATGGACGGGGCAATGACTATTCCTATCGCTGTTATGGCAAAAGCGGTGCAAGCACATATTACATCGTATGCCGATACGTTGATCACTCTAATTATTTGTACTACAGGTGTTTTATCATTGATTTTCAAGGCTTTTAAGCCTGCGGTATTAATGAAATCTACTATTTTAAAGCATCTTTTTGATGTGCATTGGCTTTGGCTAGTGATCCGCTTATTTGGTATGGCGTTTATTATCTTAACGGTTTTAAGTATTAATAATCCGGATTTTAAATCGACGTTACCAGAGTTTTTAATTCCACTTTTCGATGGTATTACATCAGGAAATACCGGTGGCTTAGTGCTAAAAGATTTATTGCCGGTGTTATTTTCGGTATTTATTTTAGCGGGTTTATTACTGCCTTTATTGTTGAATTTTGGCTTGCTTGAGTTAGTAGGCACATTATTAACTAGAGTAATGCGCCCGTTATTTGGCGTTCCAGGGCGAAGTGCTGTTGATTGTGCAACCTCGTGGCTAGGTGATGGCAGTGTGGGTATTTTAATGACTGCGCGCCAATATGAAGAAAAGCATTATACTCAGCGTGAAGCGGCGATTATCGGTACTACGTTCTCCGCGGTATCAATTACGTTTTGTTTGGTGGTATTAGGCCAAGTAGGGCTGGAAAAATTATTTGCCCCGTTTTATTTAACCGTTTGTTTAGCTGGGGTTGTTGCTGCGCTGATCGTGCCACGTATACCGCCATTGAGCTTTAAAAAAGATATATATATTGATGGAAGTCAGCCTGATAAGCATAAAGAACGCGTGCCACATGGCAAAAATGTGTTCAAACATGCGCTACATGTAGCGCTGCACAAAGCTAAAAACTCACCGGGCTTTGCTGGTACCATAAAAGAAGGTATTCACAACGCATTAGATATGGTGTTTGCAGTATTACCTGTGGTTATGGCTGTGGGCACGTTCGCATTAGTTATTGCTGAATATACGCCGATATTTGCTTATTTAGGCAAACCGTTCATCCCATTTTTAGAGTTATTACAAATCCCAGAAGCAGAAACTGCTGCGCAAACGATCATGGTTGGCTTTGCGGATATGTTTATTCCGTCAATATTAGCTGCTGGCACGATCGAAAGTGATGTTACTCGTTTTATTATTGCGGCAATGAGTGTAACCCAGTTGATTTACATGTCAGAAGTGGGCGCGCTTTTATTGGGTAGTAAAATCCCAGTCAATATATTTGAATTATTTGTAATATTTATTCTCAGAACCTTGATCACGTTACCCGTTATTGCCCTGATGGCACATTGGTTGGTTGGCTGATCCTGCCAGTTGTTAATTTATAAAAAGCCTTGATTAATCAAGGCTTTTTTTTATGGTTGTTAAAGTGGTTTATCAATCAATAAAATTGCTTGATCGGCGGGCAGGGGTTTAGCTTTTAAGAAGCCTTGGCCAAAATCACATTGAGTTTTTTGTAATATGGCGAGTTGCTCTTGAGTTTCAATTCCTTCGGCTACAACATCTAACTTAAGTGATGATGCCAATGACAAAATGGCGTCAACCAATGGCGTGGCGGTGTCTTTAAGGCGGTCAATAAAGCTCTTATCAATTTTTAGCACATGAATTGGCAGTTGGTGTAAGTAACCCAAAGAAGAGTACCCCGTGCCAAAATCATCTAAACATAACTTTACTTTTAATGGCGCTAACCCTTCAATTATCTTAGTTGCTAATTCTAAGTTTTCGATCAAACCTGATTCGGTGATCTCTAAACATAAGGAGCCTAATGCTAGCTCATATTTATTATAAATAGCATGAATTTGTGAGATAAAGTCTATGCTTGCAAAATGTCGTGAGGAAACATTCACTGTCACACGTAAGAAACGTTTACCTTGTTGTTGCCACGCAGCTATTTGTTTTCCTGCCAGATCTAATAAATGCAGGTCGAGATTAATTATTTGCCCGGTGTGTTCTGCTATTGAAATAAAATCATTAGGTGAGACAAAGCCTTTGCGTGGGTGATGCCAACGTACGAGTGCTTCAAAACCGACCACGTTACATTGTTGTATAGCAAAGATCGGCTGATAATATAACTCAAACTCATTATGCTCAATGCCATGCTGTAAATCATTTTCTATATCAGCGTGGCTTTTGAGCTTTTTACGCATGGTGTTATTAAAAAATCTTACTTGGCCACGGCCTGTTGATTTAGCTTCGTACATTGCAGCATCGGCATGCTGTAATAACTGATAGGCTTTGTCGTTTTCGTTTTCACAAAATGCAACGCCAATACTGGTCGAAGCTTGCAGTAAATGGCCATCAATATTAAGTGGCTCCGCGAGGACTTTTTTAATCCGTTTTAGTGCGTCGTTAACTTGGTTTTTGCGACTGATATTTTCCATAAAAATAGCAAACTCATCACCACCGAGTCGTGCGAATGTATCGGTATTTCGTATTGTGCCTTTAATTAACTTACAAATGGCGATTAAAAAGTGATCGCCCACTTCATGTCCTAATGAATCATTGATGCTTTTGAAGCGGTCGAAATCTAGATACAGCAACGCATGATATCGCCCTTTGGGTGTTCGAGTAAGCCGTAAAATGCCGTGCTTAATGCGGTCAATTAGTAAAGAGCGATTAGCAAGCCCAGTTAATTCATCATGCAAAGCGCGATGTTCCAGTGCTTGGCGAGATAGTTGTCTGTCGATGGCCATACTAATTTGGCGGCTGACATACGTCAGTAGGGTGCGGTCATGATCATTATAATGGTGAGTTTTATCGTAACTTTGTACCACGATCACACCGCTTATATGATCGCTTACTTTAAATGGTACACCAAGCCAAGATTCTGACTGGCGACCCACCATTTTAAAGTGGCCATCATTTATATGTTGTTGATATTCTTTTTTATTTAATAGTAAAGGCTGTTCGGAATTTAAAAGATAATAGGATGCAGTATGTTTTAGTTGCTCTTTTGATATCTTTTTATGGGCATTTGAACGTACTCCTTCCTCGACAATGTAAACAATATCGAGAATATCGATATTTTTGTTGTATAGCCCTACCAAAAAGTTATCAGCGCGCAGCAAGTTGGTCATAATGCCATGCAATGCTTCTAAAAAAGTATCCAAATCATTGGCTTGATAGGTTAAATTTGCTATTTGTAAAAGCGTTCCTTCTAGCTTTTGTGCTGCATTTAATTTGCTTACCGTTTGTTGCAAGTTTTCAACGGTGTTGACCTGATTTATTTTAGCACTGAGCAAATGCGCTACGGTGGTTAAAATTTCAAGATGGGCATCACTAAAATAGTTACGTACCGGATGCTCGCAGTCTATAACTCCTAAAACCTGCTGCTTATAAACTAATGGTACGCATAGTTCAGACATTGCAGGGCGTACATCTGCGATATAACGGCTATCAGTACTGACATCACCAATAATGACTGCGCTGCCTGTTGAAGCAACATAACCAGTAATGCCTTGATTAAATGCGATGGTTTTTCGTTCTATGGCATAGTTACTATTAGCAGGAGACACTCCCATTGATGCGACTTCATGCAAGGTTGTAGCACTTTCATCGGCAATATAAATAACACAATCAACAAAACCTAGCCGTTTAACTACTTCAGTGGTGACATAGTTGAATAGTTCATCGAGTTTATCTAACTGTAATAAGCTTGATGAAAACTGATTAATAATACTCAGTTGCTCGGTTTTAGCATCAAGCGCTGAAGATAACTCTACTTTATTCTGCATATGCCACGCGTGAATATACCGTTTTGTGTCATTAATGAATCTATAGATTAACGGAATGTTAACGTTTAGACAAAGAATAAATAAAATTAGCAAGATATGTACGTAAAGGAAAACGCACGCCAAACTATTGATGATTCAGTGCTTTCATTCTATCCGTTGATAAAAAGCATCAGTAAAAACCGCAATAAAATCTTTACTCAGATAGGGCATATGCATATGATCAACTAAATTCAGCCGAGGAAACAAGTAATGACAAAGCAAGCCTTCGACACTCAGTCAATGTTAACTATCACTCGCCCAGATGATTGGCATGTTCATTTACGTGATGGGGATCAATTAAAAGATACAGTGCGTGATATTAGCCGTTATATGGGACGCGCTATTATTATGCCAAACTTAGTTCCTCCGGCAACCTGTACTGAAACGGCTTTAGCGTATCGCGACCGTATTATGGCGGCTGGACCACAAGGAAATTTTGAGCCTCTGATGGTGCTTTATCTAACTGATAACACGAGCGCGGATGAAATCAAAAAAGCGCATGCCACTGGTAAAATCGTTGCCGGTAAAGTGTATCCAGCAGGTGCGACAACAAATTCTGATTCTGGTGTAACATCAATTAAAAAGATTTACCCAGCATTAAAAGCCATGCAAGAAGTTGGTATGTTATTGCTGATCCATGGTGAAGTGACAGATTCATCGATTGATATATTCGATCGTGAAAAAGTATTTCTAGAGACAATTTTAATTGATGTGGTACAAGACTTCCCAGATTTAAAAATTGTGCTTGAACATATCACCACGAAAGATGCCGTTGATTTTGTAAATAATGCTTCTGATAATGTGGCTGCAACCATTACGGCACATCATTTATTGTATAACCGCAATCATATGCTAGCGGGGGGGATCCGCCCACATTATTACTGTTTACCAATATTAAAACGTAATACACACCAACAAGCACTTATTAGTGCTGCGACCAGTGGCAGTGCTAAGTTCTTTTTAGGTACTGATTCGGCGCCGCATTATAAAGATAAAAAAGAAGCCGCATGTGGGTGTGCCGGAGCATACACCGCTCATGCTGCACTTGAGTTATACGCGGAAGCATTTGAAGAAGCCGGTGCGCTTGATAAGCTAGAAGGCTTTGCAAGTCATTTTGGTCCAGACTTTTATGGTTTAGCACGTAATACAGATACAGTTACACTTCTAAAGCAACCATGGACAGTGCCAGCAAGTTACCCATTAGGAAATGATCACGTGGTGCCAATTAAAGCCGAAAGCACAATTGATTGGCTGATTAAATAACCATAAAGTCAGTAAAGCACAGCTAAGAAAGGTGTGCTTTTTGTATTAAAATTAATCACTTGAACAGTTTTATTGAGTTGATGTTAAAAGCATTAAAATAATTCTCAATTAATAGAGCTAAAACAATTATATTGTGTTAACCTTAACTTGCTTTGAGTTTTTGCGTATTGAATTTTTTGGTTAATGTGCGGCGTGTAAGGTTTCCGGTTAATGGTTATTACTTCTTCCTGTACTTTATCCCAGCGATTTATTGGGCATTCACTCAGGGAGGATATAGCCAATCTGGCTGAATTTTAATTATTGACTTACAGGAAAATTTGGTATGTCAAACACGGTTACTGGTAAAGTTAAGTTCTTCAACGAAGCTAAAGGCTTCGGTTTTATTGAACAAGAAAATGGTCCTGACGTATTCGTACATTTCAGCGCTATTACAGGCTCAGGTTTTCGCACTCTAAGCGAAGGCCAACAAGTGTCTTTCGGCATCAAGCAAGGCCAAAAAGGCCCTGAAGCTGAGAACGTAGAACTAGCATAATTTTTATTATGTGAACCTAGGTTCAACTTGGTGAAACAGGACTCTGTTTCACCATAATTCCCCCTCATCAAATTCTTTTTTAAAATAAACCTTTTACCGCTACTTTTTTAAATTCAATAAATATACACTAAATTCTGAATGCTATTTCACTAGACCAAATGCTGCTCAATACAAGCGGTGTACATATTTGCGTCCCTCAATAAACTTTTTATACCAACTGTATATAGTTAGTCAGCTACTCAACACCAATAAAGATGATGTTTTTAATTAAATTAGTATTTAATTAGATAGTGCTATTTTGCCTCTGATTGCTCATACATAAGTTCGGCACGTTAGTAATCGGTATAAATAGGAACAGGGGATATCGCCTCAACATGTTTAATGTGATTATTTCTAATATCTTGATAACACTGGCAGTGACTCTTTGAGTCTTACAGAGAAAACGGGTATTACTTTAGGCCTTAATCATACGCCACGCTTTCCTTTAAAAGGTCCAGTTGCTAATTTTTATATGCGATATATCCTAGGTTTGGCTGCATAAAAAGGCTTTTTTACTGAATGATTACGCTTATTCGAAATAATTATGAACTTTTTTTAACCCTCTTAGATTACACATAAAATGTTACATTTATGTTTTGTATTTCATGGCTGACGGTAGAACTGTTGTTAGGTAGCGGCTTTCATCCCAGCTGAAAACTCAGTGGTGTTGCATTTATGTTAATCCTTTGTTTTTTGTGTTTTAGTTTGCAATGATTGAATTAATTTATTTCGATCTAATTCCAAACATCAAGTTGACAGCATGCATTGCATTTAGCATTATTGGAGGGTTGATATCTATTAAAAGATATCAGGGTTGTCTCCTTCGGGAGGTAATTAAATTATAAAAGTAACATTACTTAATTGGTTGGGAACTATGTCTGTTAAAATCAGAAAGAGTCTTGTAGCAACTGCGTTGGTTGGCGCTTTTGCATTCGCAAGCAGCAATGTGATTGCAGATCCTTTGAATGACGTGCAAAAAGCAGGTCTACAAATTCAAACGGCTGCGGTTAAGTCTCAAACTAAAATTGACAATGTATATGGTCAAACTCAAGAGCTATTAGCTGAGTACCGTAGCGTTGTTGATGAATCTGAGCTATTGAAAGTATACAACGATCACGTTGCACGTTTGGTCGCTGACCAAAATGCACAAATTGAATCGTTTGACCGTCAAATTGCTACGATCGACAACACAAAACAAAACGTTGTGCCTTTGATGTATCGCATGATCGATACGCTCGAGCAATTCATCAAAGCGGACGTTCCGTTTAACAGTGACAATCGTTTGGCGCGTGTTGAAAGATTACGTGAAACAATGGTTTCTTCTTCTGTAACGACTTCAGAGAAGTTCCGTCAAGTATTAGAAGCATACACAATTGAAGCTGCATACAGCTCTTTAGTTTCTGCTTCACAAGGTACTTTAGAAGTTGATGGCAAGAGCATTAACGTTGATTTCGGCCAACTTGGTCGTATCACTTACGTTGCTCAATCGTTTGACTTAAAGCACGCATGGGTATGGGATAACAACACTAAACAGTGGAAAGAATTAGGTGATGAATACCTAAAACCTGTTAAAGAAGTTATTCGTATGGCGCGTAAGCAAGCGACATTAGAACTTGTTAAACTACCAATCTTTGGCGCGGAGTAATCAATAATGAAGAAACTATTTAAAGGTTTTGCTGTTGCAGCAGTACTATCTGTTTCTGCAGGTACCGCGCTTAACGCACATGCAAATACTGATGCTTTAGATAAAATCCTTGAGCAAGTTAAGCAAGAGCGTATCTCTGAAGGCAAAATCAATAAGCAACGTGAGCAAGAGTTCTTATCAGATCGTGCTGATAAGCAAGCGTTACTTAATAAAGCGAAAAGCCAATTAGCTGCTGAAAAAGCACGTGGCGATAGCTTAACAAAGCAGTATGCACAAAACGAAAATACAATGAATGAGAAAGCAGCAGCTCTAGAAAGTGCACAAGGTACTTTAGGTGAGATGTTTGGTGTTGTACGTCGTGCTGCGCAAGATGCAATCGGTTCAATCGAAGCATCTCTTGTTTCTGCTGAAAAGCCAGGCCGTGCTGAAATCTTACGTTCATTAGCTGCTGCTAAAGAGTTACCAACAGTTCGTGAACTTGAAGAGCTTTGGATAGCGCTACAAACTGAAATGACTGAGTCAGCTAAAGTTTCTACTTTTGAAACTGAAGTTGCAGGTCTTGACGGTAACGCAACAGTTAAGAAAGTAACCCGTATCGGTAACTTCAACTTAGTAACAGACGATGGCTACTTAATCTATTCGCCTGAAACTAAATCGATTCAGCCTTTAGGTAAACAACCTGATGGTTATATCCTTGCTGGTATTAAAGACTTAGAAAATACGTCTGCTGATAACTATGCTGGTGTATATGTGGATCCGACTCGTGGTGCTATCTTACGTATCAATACACAAAAAGCGACACTTGATGAATACTTCCACCAAGGTGGCGTAGTTGGTTACATCATCACTGCGTTATTAGGTTTAGGTATCTTAATCACACTAGTACGCTTTATTGACCTTACTCTTACTCGTAGTAAGATTAATAGTCAGCTTAAAAACGTGTCTACACCGAATACAAATAACCCATTGGGTCGTATTCTTAAAGTGTACCATGACAACAAAACGCAAGATGTTGAAAACCTTGAGCTTAAACTTGATGAAGCGATTCTTCGTGAAACGCCACGCATTGAAGCTGGTATCAATATCATTAAAATCCTTGCTGCAATCGCGCCGTTACTTGGTCTACTAGGTACGGTAATCGGTATGATCTTAACGTTCCAAACAATCACATTGTTCGGTACAGGTGATCCGAAGATCATGGCAGGTAACATCTCTCTAGCACTTGTAACTACTGCGCTAGGTCTAATAGCTGCATTACCACTTATTCTTCTTCACGCTGTTGTTGCGGGTCGTAGTAAGTCGGTATTACACATCCTCGATGAGCAAAGCGCAGGTATTATTGCTACTCACGCGGAGAAGGAGAAAGCCTAATGCTAGTCCTGATGGAGATCTGGGAATCTATCAGGGATTTTGTTGGCACAGGCGGCCAGGTTTTATACGTGGTCGCGATAGCACTCTTTCTTATGTGGGTTTTAATGATTGAGCGCTATTGGTTCCTACTTGCAGAATTTCCTCGTTTATCGTCGGAAATTGTAGCAAAGTGGGATGCCCGCCAAGACACTACGTCTTGGTACGCACACAGAATCCGTGAAGCATGGATTTCTGAAGCGTCTGAAAAATTAGATCAGCGTATGTTGTTGATTAAAACATTAGTAGCTGTTTGTCCTTTAATTGGCTTACTTGGTACAGTAACAGGCATGATCGCGGTTTTTGAAACCATGGCAAGCCAAGGTACAGGTAATGCACGTTTAATGGCATCAGGTATTTCAATGGCAACAATCCCAACAATGGCTGGAATGGTTGCGGCATTATCTGGAGTATTCTTTAGCTCACGCCTTGAGGCAAGAGCGAGAATGGTGAAAGCCAAGCTTGTTGATAGTATGCCTCATCACTAGAGAGAGAATTAAATATGGCACGTAAACAACGTTTTCGTGAAGAAGAAGATGCAACGGTAGATATGACACCGATGCTTGACATCGTATTTATCATGCTTATTTTCTTTATCGTAACTACATCGTTCGTTAAAGAGGCTGGTATCGAGGTCAATAAACCAAAAGCGGCCCAAGCTACGAAGCAAAAAAATGCTAACATTTTTATTGCAATTCGTGACAACGGCGAAATCTGGATTGATAAACAGCAAGTTGATGTTGAACGTGTTTCAGCAAAAATCGAAAGTTTATTAGCAGAACAACCTACTGAAGTTGTAATTTTGCAAGCTGATAAAGATGCAAAACACGGCGTAGTGGTTAAAGTTATGGACCAGATCAAAGCGACGGGCGACAACCTGAGAATTTCAATAGCTGGAGATCAGTAATGATTCGTTTTCTGTTTTCACTGATTGCAGGTGGGGCAGTTACTTTCGGCTTGTTCTACTTCATGGCCTTCCTCATCTCTGGTGGGGCTGACCGTAATACGGAACAAAAAGAGCAGATCATAGTCGAAATTATGACGAATCCGCCTGAATCTAAGGTGCAGGAACGGAAGCGAGTACCGCCTCCGCCGCCTCCACCGCCAAAGCAGCCGCCTAAACCGCAGCCGCCACAGCCGGAAAATAACAACCCAAATCCAGGTGCTATGTCATTTAACATGCCAAGCATTGATGTGGGAAGTTCGGCAGGTGGTCTAAGTGGTCCAGGGGCATTCGGACGAGACGGTGATGCGACACCAATCGTTCGTATTGAACCAAAATATCCAACACAAGCAGCACGTGATGGCAAAGAAGGTTGGGTACAACTTTCATTCTCAATCGATGAATTGGGTGGGGTTACTGATGTTGAAGTAATTGACGCAGACCCTAAACGTATTTTCGATAGAGAAGCTAAACGCGCCTTGAGCAAGTGGAAATACCGTCCTAAAATTATTGACGGTAAGCCACAAAAGCAAGTTGGTTTACAAGTTCAGCTAGACTTTAAAATTAACCAAGGCAATTAAGGAGGCAAGTAATGAGAAATTTATCTAAAGTAACAGCACTTGCGGTACTTATGTCTTTCTCGGGTGCAGTATTTACTGCACCGGTTCTAGCAGCGCCAGATCCCGCGAAAATTGAAGCGCGGAAGAAAGCAAAAACTAGGATCATGGGTGAGCGCACTGGTAAAAAAGTTATAAAAGCGTTTGACTTGTATAACGAAGAAAAGCTTGATGAAGCTATCGCCATGTTGAAAGAAATCGATGCTTCTGATGATTTCGACAAAGCAACAGTTAACCGCTATTTAGGTAGCATGTATGGCCAGAAAGAGCAGTACAAAACTGCGATTGGTTACTTAAAATTAGCTGTTGCCCCTGATGTGTTAAACTTTGCCGATCAAGAACAAAGTTTAAAAACATTAGGCGATATGTATGCTGGTACTGAGCAGTATGAAAAAGCCAAAGATGCTTATGTTGCATGGATGGACTTTACTGGTGAAGAAGATGCAACGGTTTATACTCGTATAGCCCAAGCTAACTATCAGTTAGGTAAATTCCGTGATGTTTTTACACCCGCTGAGAAAGCAATTAAACTTCAAAAAGAGCCTAACAAAGGCCCTTACCAATTAAAATTAGGTTCTTACTTTGAGCTTAAAGACTATAAAAATATGGTCAAAGTTGGTGAAGAAATTGTTCGTATCTGGCCAGATGATAAAAAAGCATGGGTAAGCTTAGGTAAATACTACCTTCAGACGGAAGACTATAAAACTGGTCTTGCAACGATGGAAGTAGCTTACAAAAATGGTTATTTTGAAACTGAAGTTGATTATAAAGTTTTGTCTAACTTTTATTCATTGAATGAAATTCCTTATAAAGCCGCTAAGGTTTTAGAGAAGTCTATCAATGATAAAATTGTTAAGCGTAATAAACAAAATATCAGCGCAGTAGCCAGTAACTATCATCGCTCAAAAGATATTGAAAAAGCAGCTAAGTACTATGAAGAAGCGGCTAAATTTGATGACGATGCTGAGCTTTATCGCAAAGCAGGTTCATTACTTTTACAATCGCAAAATTATAGTGCTGCCGTTGTTCGTTTGAACAAGGCGCTTGAATTAGGTTCTGATAAGACAGGAACTATTTATTCAGATTTAGCGGAAGCTTATTACTATCAAGAAAAGTATAAGCAAGCTTATGCTGCAATTACTAAAGCAATGGATGACCCTCGCACGCGTAAGTTTGCAAAAGGTTGGTCTGTATTTATTAAAGATAAAGCCGCTCGCAACGGTGTTAAGATTTAACTTTAATTCGCTATAGCAATTTATAAAAAGCCCCTATGGGGCTTTTTTTATTGGATTTAACTCATTATGAAACACCTAATATGGATATGCTTCTCAGCGCTTTTCTTGAGCGCATGTGGTGATACGAATAATCAGTATCAAAGTAAAGAGCAAGCTCAGCAAGCATTGCAAACACTAAATCAATTTTTAAGACCAACAGGTGAAATTAAACAAGTTAACGAGCAACAGTTTCCATTTAGTGATGCATATTTGAAAGAGCGTCACAGCATATATCAAGCCATGCAAACCTTAGACTTCACTCCTGTCGCGCAGAGTTCATTGGATTATCTTATTATTGCAGAGCGCTTTCCGGAGCGCTATTTTACATGGCCGGTGTATATTCCTGTGCTTGATAATATGCTTGCCTATAACCAACAACACGACATTACTGCAAACATAAACAATTGGCTCAGTTTTACTCAGCAGCAGTTGGTGCTTGCTAAAGAGAGTAAACTTAGACTCAACTCAATTGAGCTTAATGCGTTACAAACGCAGGTAACTAAGAATCTTACTCGCGTTGATCTTCCAGCAAACATTAAACACACTCTCAACGAGTTTAATGAGTATTTAGCGCTCTATACACCCCGTGGAAGTGTTGGTTTACATGGCTTATCAAATGGTGGGTCTTGGTATCAAAGTAAGTTAAATTACTTCTCAGGCACTACTAAAGCACCAATAAATTGGCTAGTTGCAGTGCAATCTCAGTTGAAGGAAATGCAGCAAGGGGTATACTCTATGCGTTTTGCAGTTGATCATCAGCACTCAGTCCTTGAGCAGCGTTTTGCATTGTCTAAAGATAAGCAAGTTGGCTTTGATTGGGCGCAAAATTACTTGAGCTTAAGGGGTTATGCAGGGCAAGCTGCAACACAGATAAGTAATCAAGAGCGTACTTTCTGGTTAGCTATGATGGAAACCGATCTTGGCATCCATTACCATGCTTGGACTGTGCAACAAGCGAAAGTTAATTTACTGAAACGATTAAAAATGACGCCACAACAAGTCGATTATTTAGTGGCTGATATCATTTTTTATCCGGCGCAAAGTTTTGCGTTCGCAACACTTTTAACAACTTCGTAAGCTCGCTTGCTGATTTTTATGACCTTGGCTCGCAGTTGCCGCAGCGCTGCGCTGTTGGATCGGCATTTAGCCGTTGCGAGTCAATTTTTTCTTCACAGTCACAGCAATAACCATATTGGCCGATATCGATTTGACAGACTGCCGCTTCAAGTTGTTCTAAGCGTACTATGATATCTTTATATTCAGTGCCAAGTTGCTTCTGCGTAAGCTCTAACCATTGTTCAGGGTTATTTTTGCGCAAGGTTTCAGCTAGCGAGTGATGCAGTAGGTTACATGAACTTGATAGTGTCGTAAGCAAGCACAGCCTTACTTGCTCTAACTCTGTATTAAGTTGTTGAAGGTGATATTGAGCATTGATCATTGTCATTGTCCTCGTTGAGCAATGCTGCAGTATTCATTAATTTAAAAAAGCCGACTATGATGTGTGTCAAATTAAGGTGCGATAGCGTATTTTTTCAAAACATCGGCAACATCTTCTTTTGTTTTAAGGCGTCTGATCTCATCAAACAAAATATCGGCCTGGCTATATTGGCGTTTTAAATAGCCCAGCCACTGCTTAGTACGAGAAGCAAAATACTTTTCATCTTTCGCGGGGTCATGATGTATGGCTGAATGGATCAGATGATAGAGAATATGCTCCCACTTTAAGCCAACATAGTGCTCATCATTAAAGTGTGCTTTTATTTTGCGTGCTAAATCAGGATGCGACAGTGCACCGCGACCAAGCATTAAGTCTTTACAACTACTACGTTGCTGGCAAAGTAGTGCATCTTCTACTTGCCAAATTTCACCATTTGCGACTACGGCGATGTTTTTATCTTTGATCAGTGGTGGAATTTTCTCCCAATAAGCGGGCGGGTTATAACCGTCTCGCTTTGTACGGGCATGTATAGCAATACTATTGGCACCGGCACTAACAACGGCATCAACAATTTCTTGACTGTTACTGTCATCATCAAAACCTAAACGAATTTTAGCGCTTACTTGATGCTCGCTTGGCACGGCATCACGGACTGCTTTAATGATTTCATACATGTGTTCAGGGTCTTTTAACAGCACAGCGCCACCTTTACTGCGATTGACTGTTTTCGCAGGGCAACCAAAATTAAGATCAACGCCGTGAGAGCCAAGCTCAATTACCCTGACAGCGTTTTCAGCTAATGCGTGTGCGACTTGGCCAAGTAATTGGATACGCACAGGAGTGCCAGAACGCGTTAAACCGTTATTATTTAGCTCTGGGCAATAGCGATGAAATACTTTATCAGGCAAGCAGGCATCGATAACACGTACAAATTCAGTGACGCATAAATCAAAACCACCAATTTCGGTGAGTAGTTGGCGCATTTTAAAATCGACAACCCCTTCCATAGGCGCTAAAACTAATTTCATGATAGGGGCACTTTGACTTGATAAAAGGAGACGTAGTTTACCTGTAAATATAACATTGATAAATGCCAATTTTACTCCCATAGTTAACTTCAATTGTTCACTCTTTTGTAGCGTTATTGTAACTAACAAATAAAAAGTTGCGATTAAGTGAAATATTATTTTTGTAGCAAGGTCTACTTAGTACACCCCTTACATGTTTAGAGAGAGTCATAAAATGAATACACTTAAAAAAAATTCAATTGCGTTAACATTAGGCGCGGTAGTTGTAGGCAGCACAAGTTTTATTTCTGCAGATGTTCAAGCGAATCCATTTGAATTTCAACAAATGGTAACGGGCTACCAAGTCGATGCTACAGAAGGTAAATGTGGCGAAGGTAAATGCGGTGGAGATGCTAAAACTAAAGACGACAAAGCTAAAAAAGAAGGTAAGTGCGGCGAAGGCAAATGTGGTGGCGATGCCAAAGACGACAAAGCTAAAAAAGAAGGTAAGTGCGGCGAAGGCAAATGCGGTGGCGATGTTAAACATGACAAAGCTAACAAAGAAGGCAAGTGCGGCGAAGGCAAATGTGGCGGCGATGCTAAACACGATAAAGCTAAAAAAGAAGGCAAGTGCGGCGAAGGCAAATGTGGTGGCGACGCTAAAAACGACAAAGCTAACAAAGAAGGCAAGTGCGGCGGTGATGCTAAAGCTAACAAAGAAGGCAAATGCGGTAGCCATTAATTAGATAAGTTATGTAACCTGCACTTTAGTTAAGTAGTTTGTTTATAAAAGGGCCGCATTGTGGCCCTTTTAAATGAAGGAGTGGATATGACTGTATCTAGTAACAGTGAATTTGGCATGGTAGGGCTTGGGCTGCGTAGAGAAATGCTCGATGAATTATTGACGCAGATACCAAAGCAAATTGATTTTATGGAAGTGGCGCCTGAGAACTGGTTAAAACTCGGTGGTCGCTTTGCTAAGCAGTTTAAGTCACTGACCGATACAAATAATTTTGTTTGTCATGGCTTGTCATTGTCGATCGGCTCACCTGAACCGTTAGATATTGAATTTGTTAAATCCTTAAAAGTCTTTTTCAAAGCACATAACGTTAAGCTTTTTAGTGAGCACCTTAGTTATTGTTCCGGCAACGGCCACATGTATGATCTGATGCCGATCCCATTTACTGAAGCTGCGATTGCCCATGTTGTTGGGCGGATAAAACAGGTGCAAGATATTCTCGAACAGCAAATAGCTATCGAAAATGTGTCTTATTATGCCGCACCTGGTCAGCAAATGAGCGAGTTAGAATTTACCACTGAAATATTACAGCAAGCTGATTGTAAGTTATTACTCGATGTAAATAATATTTATGTGAATTCGATAAATCATGGTTATGATGCAGAGCATTTTTTAGCTAGCTTGCCATCGCAACGTATAGCGTATGGTCATGTCGCAGGGCATTTCAACGAGGCGGATGATTTACTTATTGATACTCACGGTGCTGACGTGATTGACCCTGTTTGGCAATTACTTGACCGTGCTTATCAACATCATGGGGTGTTTGCGACTTTATTGGAACGTGATTTTAATATTCCAGCTATCGCTGAGCTTACCAAAGAGCTGGATATAATTCATCAACTACAAGCCAAGCACGCAATAATACAGCGAAAAGAAAGTGCCTGATATGAATTTTATTGAAACCCAACAAGCGTTTATGGCGCATATTCGAGCGCCAGATACACAACCAAAGCCCGATGACATTGAAGAACGTCGTATGGCGATCTACCGTGATTTATTTTTCAATAATATCAATGGCTTTATTTCCTCAGCATTTCCGGTTCTGAAAACACTCTACAGCGATAACAATTGGTTAAGATTAGTTCGCCAATTTTTTGCTGAACACGATTGTCAATCACCTTATTTTTTGGATATTGCTGGTGAGTTTATTGCGTATTTAAGTAGTGATTACCAATTGCAAGAAATTGATCCCCCCTTTATGCTTGAGCTTGCTCATTATGAATGGATTGAGCTTGATGTCTCGGTTGCGCATGCGGATCCAACTGATTGCATCATTAATGCACCGCTGAGTAATGTGCCTCTTTATATGGGTAGTTGCGCGCGAAATTTAAGTTATCAGTTTGCTGTACAGCATATTAGTGTTGATTTTCAACCACAGCAGCCTAGTGAACAGCCTCATTATTTTGTGGTGTATCGCGATACCGACGACGAAGTACAATTTCTTGCTACCAATGCAATGACCGCATTATTACTGGCGATTATAGATACAACACCGAGTATCAAATTAGCTTCGTTGGTGGAGCAAGTTGCTTTACAAGCGCCGCAATTTACTACAGAACAGCTTGTTCAAGGTGCTACAGTAACATTACATGCAATGGCGGAACGTGGCGTTATCGTGACAAAAAATCACCCTTAAAGTCTTTATTGATTATTTTACATCGTCTATTATGTGCGCCTTAATTCGTCGCGCTTAATAAAAGGTAGTACCTATGTCAGAAGATAAAGATTTTAAAGATCCGTTTAATGCAATGTATTTTCTTGCATTCTTAGCTGTGTTTGCAGGAATTGGCTGTTTAAATGCAATCCTAGGCTGGATCACCACAGTCTCTTAATTTAGCACTGCTAAATTATAATAAGGCTGTATATAGTGCAGTCTTATTACTTAATTATTTAACTTCTTACCGACAACTCATTTTTGTGATGTTATAATTGTCTGCTTTGTAATATTACAGATAAAACAGTTTAAATTATGACTCAAGTAACTCCATCTATCATTAAAGATAGCATAACTACTATTGCAGATTACCCTAAAGCAGGCATTATGTTCCGTGATGTAACTACGCTAATGGCTAATCCCGCTGCATTTCAAGCAACAATTAATGCATTTATTTCAGCTTATAAAGATCAAGGTTTTACCAAGATTATAGGTACTGAATCACGTGGTTTTATCTTCGGTGCACCGCTTTCATATGCATTAGGTATTCCTTTTATTCCAGTGCGTAAACCGGGTAAACTGCCACGTGCAGTGATCTCTCAAGATTACCAGCTAGAATATGGTGAAGATGTATTAGAGCTGCATACAGATGCCATTGTCCCAGGTGACAAAGTGCTTTTAGTAGATGACTTGTTGGCAACCGGCGGTACCATTGAAGCGACCGCTAAATTAGTCAATAAGTTGGGTGGTCATGCGACAGATGCAGCATTTGTAGTCTCTTTACCAGAACTAGGTGGCGAGCAACGCATTGCAAAAATGGGGATTAAAATCCTGAAATTGGTTGAATTCGAAGGCGAATAATTAATGAGTTATCAAGTCCTAGCGAGAAAATGGCGTCCACAGACCTTTCATGAATTGGTCGGTCAGTCCCATGTGAAACAAGCGCTTATTAATGCTTTAACACAAAACAGACTGCATCACGCTTATTTGTTCACTGGGACTCGCGGGGTGGGTAAAACCACCATCGCACGTATTTTTGCAAAAAGCTTAAATTGTGATGAAGGCATTTCGGCGCAACCTTGTGGCAAGTGTAGCAGCTGTATAGATATCGAAACTGGTCGTTATATTGACTTACTTGAGATAGATGCCGCATCGCGCACTAAAGTTGAAGATACCCGTGAGATATTGGATAACGTGCAGTACGCGCCAACTCGCGGTCGCTACAAAGTGTACCTGATCGATGAAGTACACATGCTTTCAAAGCATAGTTTTAATGCATTATTAAAAACCTTGGAAGAGCCGCCTGAGCACGTTAAGTTTTTATTAGCGACGACGGATCCACAGAAACTGCCTGTCACCATTTTATCGCGTTGTTTGCAGTTTAATCTTAATGCGTTATCGCAACCTGAAATACTCCAACAACTTGAATATGTGTTAGGTGAAGAAAAATTAAGTTTTGAAACTCAAGCCCTGCAAATTATCGCCAAAGCTGCTGATGGCAGTATGCGTGATGCATTGAGTTTAACTGATCAAGCGATTGCTCAAACGAATGGTGATATTAGGCATCAAGCGGTGCAAGCAATGCTAGGGTTGATGGACAACCATTATAGCCAGCACTTGCTGGTTGCATTATTAGCCCAAGACGGCCATGCATTGATGGCGCAAATCGAGCAAGTTGCCACCCAAAACCCAAATTATATTGCTTTGTTAGATGATCTAATTGGCCTTACACATTTAGCACAATTAACCCAATTAGTGCCCGATGCCGCCAAGTTAGATGAATATAATCGCGAGTTTATAAGTGAAGTAGCAAAGAGCTGCGATTCACAACAAATCCAAATTTATTATCAATTACTGCTTAATGGCAAAAAAGACTTACAATGGGCGCCAGAGCCTCGTTTAGGTTTTGAAATGGTTATGCTGCGCTTACTGGCATTTCAACCAGTTGATAGCCAAATGCTTGCAAGTACTGCGGCGCAGGCACCAGCGGCCGATAACAACCGGTCTCGCTCAGCAGCATTGAGAGATATTCTCAATAAAAATAAGCCTGCAACACCACAGCCTGTTGATAACCAAGTATCATTGCCTCAAGCTGCACCGGTACAAGCGACCGAGAGTGCGCCTGAACAAGTCGTTGCAACAACTGAACAATCTGTAACCGGTGAGCAAACAGCACATGTCGATACGCAGCCAACTGTTACCACTGCACCACATACAAATTCGGGAATTATGCACGAAGCCGCGCATGGTAATGAGCATGATTCAGATGCTGAGCTTGAGCAACAATTAGTATCCCAATATGATGAGGTAATGAATAACGCAGTGGAGCAGGGCTTTCATAGTGGCTTTGAGCATGCGCCAGGACAATCTTTGCCTGAGCATCAATATAGCGCAGAGCAAACCGCTCCAGCACAAAATAACAGCTCATTCTCAGAGTATTCAGATACCACAGATATTAGCCAAAAAGAAGCACAAGCGCAGTCTGCAATTGCACGTATTTTACGAGATAGAAATATTTCCGGTGCAGGTACGCTCTCTGGTGGTAAAACACCTGTGGCGCCATCAACGAATAAACCAGCTGCGATTGAGCGCGGTACTGCGGTAAAAAAGTCACAGCCCCAGATAACGGGGGCAAGTAGTCAGCCTGAGACTGATGGTTACACGCCGAATATCGCCGCAAATAAGCGTGTGAAACCTGACTTTAAAGAAAAACATCAGACTATTACTGAGAATTTAGCACCGGAATTGCTAGAGCAAATTAATCCACAAAAAGTAGTTGCTGCACCTGAGCCTGAAATAAACATTCAAATACCGGATGATTTTCAAAGCCCGATCAGCGATATTCGTTTTGCACATCAACAAGATGAGTGGGCATACTTAATTAAGCGGATGGGACTTGGCGGGCGGATGCGTCAATTTGCTTTGCATTCAATTTATTCAAAGCAACAACAACAGCTGCACTTAGAAGTGGATGAATCGCAAAAACATCTCGATACCCCGATGTTAAGGCAAAAGCTTAGTGCAGCGCTGGCCAGTATTTACGGGCATAATGTTGAGCTGACAATCAATTTTGCCCCTGGGGTGATAGATTCGCCTTACTTAATTCAGCAAAAGATTGATGCAGGGCGCCATCAGCAAGCAATTGATGTGATCAACGGTGATGAAAATATCGTACAGTTACAGCAGCTATTTTTTGCAATTATCGATGAAAACAGTATTCAGGCATTGTAATTCACTGCAATAGCCCTTATCTTCATGGCAATTAGAAATAGAAAGAGAGAAAGTTATGTTTAAAGGTGGAATGGGTAACATGATGAAGCAAGCGCAGCAAATGCAAGAGCGCATGCAAAAAGCCCAAGACGAAATTGCTCACTTAGAAGTGGTTGGTGAAGCAGGTGCTGGTTTAGTTAAAGTAACCATGCTTGGAAACCATAATGTTCGCCGTGTTGAACTTGATGAAAGTTTAATGGAAGACGAAAAAGATCTTATTGAAGACTTACTTGCCGCTGCGTGTAATGACGCAGTACGCCGTGTAGCAGAAGAAACACAAGAGCGCATGGGTAAAGTAACTGGCGGTATGCAATTACCACCAGGTATGAAAATGCCGTTTTAAGATAAAACATGCAACTTTCAGAGAGTTTAAACCAGCTGATCGAAGCATTGCGCTGTCAGCCGGGCATAGGCCCAAAGTCAGCGCAGCGCATCGCGTTTCATCTGCTTGAGCGTGACCGTAAGGGGGGCACTCAACTTGGTAATGCACTTATCAAGGCGATGACTGCAATAGGACACTGTCAATCGTGTCGTACTTTTGCAGAGCAGCCGCAGTGTGAAATCTGTTTAAGCCCCAAACGCCAAGATAGCGGAATTTTATGTGTGGTTGAATCACCTACCGATGTGTTGGCGATTGAACAAACTGGCCAGTATAAAGGTTTGTACTTTGTATTGATGGGACATTTATCACCTATCGATGGTATTGGTCCAAATGAAATTGGCCTTGATATTCTTGAAAGTAAGTTGCAACAAGGTGGGATAAACGAGGTTATATTAGCGACCAACCCTACCGTTGAGGGGGAAACTACAGCGCATTATATTGCCCAGCTTTGTCACCGCTATAAAGTTGATGCATCGCGGATAGCCCATGGTATTCCGGTCGGTGGCGAACTTGATTTGCTCGATGGCATGACATTAATGCATGCATTTAGTGGCCGACGAGTGGTTAGTCAAAATTAGCTCTTAGAAGCGCATTAATTTAAAACCTGCATTAACGTCTGTTATGCAGGTTTTTTGTTTTTATACCTTGGCGGTAAAAGTTTGATCGTAATTTATCCAATAACTGGGTAATCTATTTTTAGTAGCTGGAGTCTTTTTTTCACCAGTTTGGTTAATTTGTAAGGATCACAATGCAAGATAATAAAAAACATCAGCGTGCTTTACTAAAGAGTAAGCGCTTTCTACCGCTTTTTGTCACCCAGTTTTTCTCTGCGTTAAATGATAATATTTATAAACAAGCGGTGCTACTGTTATTGATTTTTCAAACGGCAAATGTTGCCGATGGCGCTTTTTATGCTAACTTAGCGGCAGGCTTATTTATTCTACCGTTCTTTTTATTTTCAGGGATGGCGGGACAAATTGCTGAAAAAAAGGAAAAGTCAAAATTAATCCGCACCGTAAAACTTGCCGAAATTCCGATTATGCTAGTAGGCGCTGTGGCCATTTCAACGCAATCTGTTTGGTTGATGTTAACCACGGTATTCTTAACAGGGTTACAAAGTACCTTTTTTGGCCCGCTAAAATATTCCATTTTACCGCAGCACGTGGCAGCCGATGAATTAACCAAAGCCAATGGCCTTGTTGAATCTGCGACATTTGTGGCTATATTGATTGGCACAACGTTTGGCACGTATTACATTACCCAAACAGTGGGGCCAACGGTCATCTGTGTGGCAATTATAAGCCTGGCGATTATTGGTTATTTGAGTAGTCGCTCTATTCCAATCAGTGCCGCGAATGATCCTAATTTAGTGTTTACTTTTAATATTTTCTCCTCCACCAAAAGCCTATTTAGGGTACTTAATTCACAAACTGAGTCGGTTGGAAAGTCGGTACTTGGTATCAGCTGGTTTTGGTTTATAGGGGCGATTATTTTAACGGCGCTACCAAATTATGTGAAATATGTCATGGTTGGCGATGAGCTGGTCGTCACCAGCGCTTTGGTGGTGTTTTCATTGAGCATCGCAATAGGCTCGCTGTTGTGTGAAAAGTTGTCTCGCTCGCGGATAGAATTAGGTATTGTGCCATTTGGCGCGTTGTTGATCACATTATTTTTGTACTTACTGAGCCAAGAGCCTGCAATGAGCTTTTACCAGCTACCAAGCGAAGAATTATTTACACTTTCACAAATACTGCATACTGGTGACATGTATTGGCATTTTATTTGGATGGCCGGCATTGGCATTGCCTCTGGTTTTTATACTGTGCCATTGTACGCTTTGATCCAACAACGCACCGTCGAATCAAGCCGTTCACGCATCATCGCCGCTAATAATGTGTTAAATGCGTTGTTTATGGTCGCCAGTGCGGTGTTAAGTATTGTAACGCTATCTATATTTGCATGGACGATCCCACAGTTATTCTTGTTACTGGCAGGATTGAATTTACTGATCTCTGTGTATATTTATACCAAGGTGCCAGAGTTCTTCTTACGCTTTGCTGTTTATTTATTGACCATTTGTATGTATCGAGTGCGTACCAAAGGGGATCATAATATTCCTAGTGAAGGCGCAGCAGTATTGGTGAGTAATCACGTCAGCTTTGTTGATTGGATGTTTATTTTAGCGGCATCACCAAGGCCTATTCGATTTATGGTATTTGCCCCCATTTATTATTCTCCCGCGTTGCATTGGTTATTTAAAATGGCCAAAGCTATCCCAATTGACAGTGAAAAATCTAATCCGCAGGCGTTTCAAGAAGCATTTGATGAGGTTGCTAAAGCATTAGATAACGGTGAGTTAGTGGGTATTTTCCCTGAAGGGAGGCTAACTGGCGATGGTTCGATTGATATTTTCCGCCGTGGTATTGAACGTATTATACAGCGTTCACCGGTGGCCGTTATACCTGTCCATCTAGGCGGGTTATGGGGCAGCATGTTTAGTCGTAAAGCAAAATGGCGACTTCCACGACTGAAATGGTCGCTGGTCGCTGTGACTGTTGGCGAGCCTATTGCTGCCAATGCAGTCACTGCAGATGAATTGCGTGAGCGAGTGGTTGCCTTAAAAGAGCAGTATGAAAAAGGTGCTGTTTAATAGCGATTAAACGCTGATGTAACAGAGATATAAATTTAGCGCGCAATATTCAGTCGTGAATATTGCGCGTGAGTCGTGTGCTTAGTTGGCCGCTAACTAACTGCTAACCAAATACCAACCGCGATCATCAAACTACCAGCGATGCGGTTCATCCACTTGATATTGTCACCTTGGTTTAAAAACAGCCGTAAACTTTTACCGCCAGTGGCATAGAGCATCATGCAAGTGAATTCGCTGAGCATAATGATGGCGACTAACATACTCAATTGTGGCGCAATCGCGTAGTCAATATTTATAAACGGCGGTAGCAGGGAAATCATAAACGCCCAGCCTTTAGGGTTAGCAATCGCGGTGATAAAGCCTTGTGAGAATAGCGCTTGGCGAGATACTTTTAATTTACTGTCTGCGCCTAATTTGATGGTTGCTTTTGCTCGCCACATTGAAATGCCAATGTAGACTAAATAACCTGCACCGAGCCATTTTAATACGTTAAATAGTGTCGGGTAGTTGAGCATGATACTTGCCACCCCTGCGACTGCTGCAACAGCCACAATGGCAACGCCAAGTAATTCGCCAATCATCATCCACATAGTTCTGCGCACGCCAATACTCATTCCTAAGGTCATGGCTAAAGTCATACACATCCCAGGTGTAATAGAGACAAAAAAGAAGGTGGGTATAAATACCCCCAGCACTGCGAAGTCGAGCATGTAAGCATCCGTTAGTTGCTGCAATAGAATGCGCAATAGAATACGCAATAGTAATGGTTTTCGAAAGCGTTAGAAACCAATTTGGGATAGTTAAGCGCAATTATGAGATTGTTAGCACCCGCGATAAAGCTCCGGTTTATCGCTTATTCGTAAGCTAATTGCGATCCCTATAGAGGATGCCGCTGTGATCTTCTGTGTATTGATTACAAACACTTATTTGTAAGTGGGTTTTAACAAATATATTTTTGCTTTGTTGGGTGCTTTGAATTAGGATCAAATCAGTTTAAAACCAAGAACTAATGCCCTGTGTCTAGATTATTTATTGCTATTACCACCATTTTCCTAAGTTTCACTGCAACTGCGGTTGAAGTTACTGATCTATATCAGGACGTATTAAAAGTATCTGACAAATCTCGCGATGCTCGACTAAGCGCCAGCCGCGAAGCGTTGCTAAATGTACTGGTTAAGGTCAGTGGCGATCCAAATGCTGACAAAAACCCAACGGCTCAGCGACGTAGTAAAGATATATCAGATTACATGCTCAAATTTGAATACGACGAAAAAGCCAATGGTCAGCTTAACCTCGTGGTTAAATTTGAAGCAAACAAAATCAACGCACTCGTCAAAGAACTTAATTTACCATTGTGGGGGACGCGTCGTCCGCTGGTGGCTATTTGGCTTGCCATTGAAGATAACTGGCGTCGCGAACTTGTTACCCAAGAAAGCTATCCGCAGTTAGAGCAACTAATTTATAGCACCGCAGCGCGACGTGGTTTGCCTGTCGTGGTGCCATTACTTGATTTACAAGACCGTGCATTAGTGGGAATACCTGAAGTGTGGGGAAATTTCTCTACGCCAGTCGAGCAGGCATCAAGCCGCTATAGTGCAGAGCGCAGTATTACCGCGCGTTTATACAAACAACCTGACAGTGAGGTTTGGCTGTTGGATTGGCGTTTTACTAACGATGAGCTGTTTGAAGCAAACAGAGTAACCGGTGATAAACAACAAGCCATAGCCTTAATGATTGACAGTTTAGCGGCAGGCTTAGCCAATGAATATGCGGTTGATCCAAATTCTACAACGCAGCTTGCCCAAGCGGTGTTTAAATTAAAAGGCACCACTAACTTTGTCGATATAGAGCTTGCTAAACGTCAGCTACAGAGCTTAAGCGTGGTTACCCAAGTGACAATTCGTTCTCGTACCGCTGATATGGTTAGTTTTGCGATAAATCATACTGGCAGTATGCATGATTTACAAAAAGCCTTAGAGCTCGACCGCGCTTTTCAACCCTTTGTTGACCCTCGTGCGTTTTATCCTGTGACAGCGCAAGACGATTTAGAATATCAATGGGTTGGTTTGTAATGCCGGCAATGGAGCCGGTGCAAATGGCATTGCCGGTGACGTTACCGGATGATGAAACGTTTGCCTCTTATTTTGGTGGTGAAAATTCACTGGAAGTGAGTCATTTAAAAAATGCCTTTAAAAGTTTAGCAACCACTTTTCAATATACTTATTTGTGTGGTTTAGGGGATTCAGGTAAATCGCATTTACTGTATGCAACCTGTATTCATGCTCAAGAGCATGGTTTATCAACTATGCTGCTATCAATGCGCGAAGTGATTGATTTTGGTCCTATGGTGCTCGATGGCTTAGATGCCCTTGATGTGCTGTGTATTGATGACGTGCATTTAGTAGCAGGTAACGATGCGTGGGAAAAAGCGTTGTTTAATTTTTTTAATCGTTTTAACGAACCGGGTAAGTGCTTGGTAGTGACAGCGGATCTGTTACCAGATATGCTAAATATTAGCCTGCCGGATCTTGAGTCACGATTAAAATGGGGTACGACATTTCAAATCCGTTCTATGAGTGATGATGACAAAGCCGAAGCCTTAGTAAAGCGTGCCAATATGCGCGGCTTAGAGCTCAGTGATGAATGTGCGCGCTTTTTATTAACGCGTTTGAGTCGTGATATGCGTGCGCTACTTGATGTGCTTGATAAACTTGACCATGCATCGATGGCTGCACAACGTAAATTGACAATTCCTTTCATAAAATCCACTCTAAAACTCTAAATTATTTTACAACATAGCTTAAGTTCCCATTTTACTTAACCAGAATGGGAAAGAATTCAATAAGATTGGTATAAGGTCTGGAATCTAGCCATTGCTTTCAGTTATCATTAGCTATTACTTAAATCACCTTCTGTGACAGATCAGGTATCGAATGAACTTAGAAAATATATTAGCGCAAGCACTTGAGGCGGTCGCCAGTGCCAGTGAAATCGCGCAGCTTGAAGATATCAGGGTTAACTACCTTGGTAAAAAAGGCGAAATCACGAATCTATTAAAAACCCTTGGTAAAATTGCCCCTGAAGAACGCAAAGAAGCAGGCCAAGTAATTAACCAAGCTAAGCAAGATGTACAAGTTGCGATTAACGACAAGCGCGAATTATTAGCAAGCAAAGCCCTTGAAAAGAAATTAGCCGCTGAAACAATCGATGTAACATTGCCCGGTCGTGTTATGCCAACAGGTGGTTTACACCCAGTGACGCGTACCATTGAGCGGATTGAGAGCTTTTTTGGCGAATTAGGTTTTGCGGTTAAATCTGGCCCAGAAGTAGAAGATGATTTTCATAACTTCGACGCGCTAAATATTCCTGAGCATCACCCAGCACGTGCTGATCACGATACCTTTTACTTTAATCCAAAACTGGTGTTGCGTACGCAAACCAGTGGTGTGCAAATTCGCACCATGGAAGCTGAGCAACCGCCGCTGCGTATTATTTCTCCAGGGCGTGTATACCGTAACGATTACGACCAAACACATACGCCGATGTTCCATCAGGTTGAAGGGTTGATGGTTGATACTGATGTAAGCTTTACTGAGCTTAAAGGTATTTTGCACGATTTCTTGCGTAACTTTTTTGAAGAAGATATGGAAATTCGTTTTCGTCCTTCATTTTTCCCATTTACAGAGCCTTCAGCGGAAGTTGATGTGATGGGTAAAGACGGAAAATGGTTAGAAGTATTAGGTTGCGGAATGGTGCACCCTAACGTGCTTAAATCAGTGGGAATTGATCCAGAAAAATACACTGGTTTTGCCTTTGGTATGGGTGTAGAGCGTTTAACCATGCTGCGTTATGGTGTAAATGACTTACGTGCGTTTTTCGAAAACGATTTGAAATTCCTTAATCAGTTCCGTTAAGAGTGAAGAAATAACATGAAATTTAGTGAAAAGTGGTTAAGAGAGTGGGTTAATCCTGCAATTGACACGCAGGCTCTTTCGGAACAGTTATCGATGGCCGGCCTTGAGGTAGATGGCGTAGAGCCCGCTGCGGCAGAATTCTCTGGCGTTGTTGTCGGTGAAGTAGTTGAATGTGGTCAGCATCCTGATGCAGATAAACTTCGTGTAACTAAAATCAATGTCGGTGGCGATGAGCTATTAGATATTGTATGTGGTGCGCCAAATTGCCGTTTAGGTATCAAAGTTGCAGTAGCTATGGTTGGCGCTGTATTACCGGGCGATTTTAAAATTAAAAAAGCCAAACTACGTGGTCAACCGTCTCACGGCATGCTGTGTGCATTCGTGGAGCTGGGTATTAGCGAAGAAGGCGACGGTATCATGGAGTTGCCACTTGATGCACCAGTGGGCACAGACTTACGTGAATACTTAAGCCTTGATGACAACATTATTGATGTTGATTTAACCCCGAATCGTGGTGACTGTTTAGGTATTAAAGGCATCGCTCGTGAAGTGGGCGTACTTAACAGTATTGATGTTAAAGCCCTAGAGATACCAGCGGTTGCAGCAACTATTGATGATAAAGTATCAATTGAACTAGTAAACGATGAAGCCTGCCCACGTTATTTAGGGCGTGTGATCAAAGGTATCAACCTTGACGCCACAACACCACTTTGGATGGTTGAGAAGCTTCGTCGTAGTGGCGTGCGCGCAATTGACCCTGTGGTTGATGTAACTAACTATGTGTTACTTGAACTTGGCCATCCAATGCATGCTTTTGATTTAAATGCGATTGAAGGCGGTATCAAAGTACGTAGCGCCCATGCTGGTGAAGAGCTGGTATTACTAGATGGTAATACTGCTAAGTTAAATGAATCTACCTTAGTAATAGCCGACCATAACAAAGCGCTGGCGATTGCCGGTATCTTTGGCGGTGAGCAATCAGGCGTTACCGAGCAAACAACGGATATTCTATTAGAAAGTGCGTTTTTTAATCCAGTTGCTATCGCAGGGCAAGCCCGTAGCTATGGTTTACACACAGATGCATCGCATCGTTATGAACGTGGTGTGGATTTTGCGCTGCAACATGATGCAATAGAACGTGCAACTGCGTTGTTACTTGAGATTGTAGGCGGTCAAGCAGGCCCTGTAGTTGAAGCTGTTGCAAAAGATAAGCTTCCTAAGGTCACTGAAGTGCGTCTTCGTCGTGCGCGTTTAGACCGTGTTATTGGTCATCATATTGAAGATGCGAAAGTAACCGACATTTTAACCCGTTTAGGGCTTGATGTGAAAATTGTCGATGGTGTGTGGAGTGCAGATGTACCAAGCTACCGTTTTGATATTCGTATCGAAGAAGATCTAATTGAAGAAGTTGCTCGCGTATATGGTTACAACAGTATTCCAAACGTAGCTCCGACTGCTAAATTAAAAATGACCACTCATAACGAAGCCAATATTGCAGTGAGCAAATTTCGCAATACGTTAGTGACTCGTGGTTATCAAGAAGCGATCACTTACAGCTTTGTTGATCCTAAAGCACAGGCTATTTTACACCCAGACAGTGACGCGCTTATTTTGCCACATCCAATTTCGATTGAAATGTCGGCAATGCGTGTGAGCCTTATGCCAGGTTTACTTGCATCAGTAATGTATAACCAAAACCGCCAGCAGCCACGTATTCGTTTATTTGAGCATGGCCTTAAATTTCTACGTGATGAAAACGCAGAGAATGGCGTAAACCAAGTTGCAGTTATCGGTGGTGCTATTACTGGTCTGGCACATGGTGAACATTGGGTTGAAGAAAAGCGCACCGTTGATTTTTATGACTTAAAAGGTGACGTTGAAGCATTACTTTCATTAACCAATGATATAACGCGTTTTGAAATCAAAGCAGAGCAATCAGATGGCTTACATCCGGGCCAATCTGCGGTGATTTATGTTGAAGGTAAAAAGGTCGGTTTCTTTGGTGCTATTCATCCTCAAGTACAAAAATCGTTAGATATCAATAATGCGACTTACGTGTTTGAAATTGAAATGACAGCCATTGAAAAAAGAAATTTACCAGAGGCTGTAGGGGTTTCGAAGTTCCCTTCAAACCGCCGCGACATCGCTATTTTAGTGGAAGATCAGGTGAAATCTGGCGACATTTTATCAGTGATAGAAAAAGTTGGCGGAAATCAATTGGTTGACCTAAACTTATTCGATGTGTATAAGGGCAAAGGTATTGAGCCAAATTATAAGAGTTTGGCGATTGCTCTAACACTGCAAGCGGTTGATAGAACACTCGAAGAGAAAGATATCAATCTAGTAGTTGATAACGTGGTGGCCGCACTGGCTGAACAGTTTAATGCATCGTTGAGGGACTAGATATGGCGCTTACTAAAGCCGACATAGCTGAACACCTATTTGAAAAATTGGGGATCAATAAAAAGGATGCCAAAGATTTAGTTGAAGCGTTTTTTGAAGAAATCCGCTCAGCGCTTGAAAAAGGCGAGCAGGTTAAGCTCTCTGGATTTGGTAACTTTGATCTTCGTGACAAGAAAGAAAGGCCTGGCCGTAACCCGAAAACTGGGGAAGATATCCCTATTTCGGCACGACGCGTCGTCACCTTTCGACCTGGTCAAAAGCTCAAAACTCGTGTTGAAGTTGGTACGAGCAAATAAATTAAAAAAGGCAGCGTCAGCTGCCTTTTTCTTTTCTATAAACTAAGTTTGAACGCGATTAAAAATCCCGTGGTGAAACAAACTGCCCAGCTTGAATACTGTCGTAGGTTTGCTGTGCGAGGGTATCTAATCCGCTGAGACTTTTTCCTGTTGCTGTTAGCTGTTGTTCAATTGGGAATATTTCAACATTGGTTATCCCAGAAAGCTGCGCAATTTTTGCAAAAGTATAGGCATGCTTATATTTTTCCTGCTTATAAAACAAACTGGTCAATGTGGTGAATATTTCGGGGTTTGGAGTTTGCTCAGCTTTGTTTAGCTCTAACGTTTTATACAGTAAGTCTATGGTCTTATCTTCATCAAACTTAATATAGTAGCTGGCTAAGAAAAACTGGATTTCAGCGTCCTCAGTGACACTAGGATCCTTTTCAAGCGCAAGTAATTTAGTCAGGGCTGATTGGTCATTATTGCGTGACCAGTGATAATACAACAACCCAGGGTGGTTAGTATTTTTGGTATCTTGAAATAACCGTGTCATTTCCTTGATACTGGTTAAATGCGCTTCAACGCGTGAGGTGGTTTTTTCTTTTAACTTGATATGCTCAATTTTTGCCGCCAGCGATACGCATCTATCGTATTTTTCAAAACCCTTTAATAATAAATATTTGTTATCGTCAGTCGGTTGTTTGTATTCATGGTAACGCGCCATGATCACATCAGCACGCTGTGCTTTACAGTGACTATCGGTATTTAAATCATTACATAAACCTGGGGTTTCTTTACACACCTTTGCAAGTGTCAACGGTTCTTCACACCCAGTTAATGCCAACAAACTCAGTAAAACACTTGCTCTTAGTAACATCCCTTAACCTCACCTTAATAATTACCTTGTTATTCTAGCGTAATGAATTGATCTCTAACAGTGGAGAATAAAGTTAGTTTAAATTAGAATAGCGAAGCCCACTGAGGCGTGTTGCTCTCAAAATTCAATACGTCTTATGGCTATCCGTTCAAAAATTGTTTAATTAGGTAAATAAAATGACCTCATCTCACGAGTTAGAATACACAAATAGTTGGCAAGAACGCCAAGATTACGCAGAAAGTATGCAACCTATCATTGGTAAGCTTTATCGTAATCGTGGTATTGAAATCGCGGTATATGGCCGTCCTCTCGTCAATGCCAGTACAATTGATATCATCAAATCTCACAAAACAGTGGCACAGTTTGAAGGTACTAAACTACGTTTACGCGAAAGCTTTCCGTTTTTAGAAGCTATTAGCAAAATGGATTTAAACTCTGCCCGTATCGATATTGGTAAACTGGCTTATGGTTATTTATTTAACGATGTTGCAAATGGTCGTTCTATCGAAGAATATTTAAACGACGAGTTAGCTGAAATTGTAAACTCACAAGCCAAAGAGCCACGCGATGTGGTGTTATATGGTTTTGGTCGTATCGGTCGTTTACTAGCGCGTTTGTTAATTGAAAAATCAGGTCCTTATGCGGATTTACGCTTACGTGCAATCGTTGTTCGTGGTGGTAAAGACGGCGACCTTGAAAAGCGTGCTAGCCTATTACGTCGTGATTCAATTCATGGTCCTTTCAATGGTTCAATCACCATTGATAAAGAACGTAATGCAATAAAAGCCAATGGTAGCTACATTCAGGTGATCTATGCTAACTCTCCAGATGAAATTGACTACACAGCATATGGTATTGAAAACGCATTGATCGTCGATAATACGGGGATCTGGAAAGACGAAGCTGGCCTTGGCTTACATTTAAAATCAAAAGGCGCTGCAAAAGTACTATTAACAGCACCGGCGAAAGGCAATATCAAAAACATCGTATATGGTGTTAATAACCACGATATCAAACCGGAAGATAAAATTGTTTGTGCAGCAAGCTGTACTACCAACGCAATCACACCAACATTAAAAGCACTTAATGATAAGTTTGGTATTAACAATGGTCACGTTGAAACAGTTCACTCGTACACTAATGACCAAAATTTGATTGATAACTACCACAAAGCAGATCGTCGTGGCCGTGCCGCAGCACTTAATATGGTGATCACTGAGACTGGCGCAGCTAAAGCTGTTTCAAAAGCATTACCAGAACTTGAAGGCAAATTAACGGGTAACGCAATCCGTGTACCTACACCGAATGTGTCTCTGGCTATTTTGAACTTAAACCTTGCGACCAGCACCACGGTTGAGGAGTTAAACTCGTTCTTACGCCATGCTGCTCTGCATTCAGAGTTACGCGACCAAATTGATTACACGGCCTCTACTGAGATTGTGTCTACCGATTTAGTCGGCAGTCGTTATGCGGGTGTGGTTGATTCAACCGCCACTATCGTTGATGACAACCGTATTGTACTTTATGTTTGGTACGATAATGAGTTTGGTTACAGCTGCCAAGTTGTGCGTTGTATGCGCGATATGGCCGAGGTTTCATTCCCAAGCTTGCCACGTTAATTGGTAATAGCTTAAAAATCTTTACAAAAAGCCAGCATTCGCTGGCTTTTTTAGTCATGAATGTTTTTTCAAAACCCAAGCCATGTGGTAGGCTGTATCCAGTTTGCTACATTTTAATAACAATGCGTCCATTATAGTGAGGCGTTATTTAATTTCTAACTAACAAGCGATGAGTTAGCGATTAATTTTTCATATATAGGTTTAATAAAATGAAAATCACCAGTAATTTTGACAGTGGCAATATCAAGGTCATTGCCGCGACCGATCCACTTAATATTCAGCTTGAGATCAATAAAGATCATTTATCTGATTTTTTTCAGTGGTTCCATTTCCGTTTAGAAACAACACCTTTTCAAAGCCATAAATTACATATCAATAACCTTGAAAATTCAGCTTATCCTGACGGCTGGGAAGGTTATCAGGCAGTTGCATCATATGATCGCCAAACCTGGTTTCGTGTTCCTTCAAACTATGCTGATGGCACGTTATCATTTGAGATTGAGCCAGAATGTGGCTGTGTTTATTTTGCTTACTTTGCACCATATAGCTACGAGCGTCACTTAGATCTAATCACATGGGCACAAAGCCAAGAAGCCTGTCAGCTTGAAACCTTAGGTGAAACACTTGATGGCCGTGATATGAGCGTACTGCGCATTGGTGGCGAAAGTGATGAAAATAAGAAAACTATTTGGATAACAGCCCGTCAACATCCAGGCGAAACGATGGCCGAATGGTTTGTTGAAGGTGTATTACATAAGTTATTAGATGATGAAGATCCACATGCAGCAGCATTGTTATCAAAAGCGGTATTTTACATCGTACCGAACATGAACCCTGATGGCAGTGCTCGCGGGCATTTACGTACTAACGCAAAAGGAGTTAACTTAAATCGTGAATGGCAAACTCCCAGCATGGAAAATAGCCCAGAAGTATATTTAGTGCTAAATAAAATGCGTGAGACCGGTGTTGATATGCACCTTGATATTCACGGAGATGAAGCGATTCCATATAACTTTGTAGCCGGTAGTGAAGGTATCCCAAGCTATGATGCACGCTTAAAAGACTTAGAAGACAGTTTTAAAGCGGCATTGCACATAGTGACTCCTGAGTTTCAAGATGTCCACGGTTACCCGAAAGATGAGCCAGGTCAAGCCAATCTAACGGTGGGGTCATCAGCTGTTGCAGAAGAATTTAAAGCGCTTGCTTATACGGTTGAAATGCCATTTAAGGATAACGATGGTTTACCAGATCCTGATTATGGCTGGTCAGATCGCCGTTCATATCAATTTGGCCAAGACACCTTGGCTGCGATTGTTAACGTAGTAGATAAATTAAGATAACGCGTTTGTACTAAGGGCATCATTCATATCGATGCCCTTAGTTTTTTTAATCGCGATGAATGGCATTAGCGACGCTAATAAAGCGATGATATTTGTTTAATGTGTTACTTAAATCTTTTCCAAGCTCTGTTCGAGCCGTATATTTAAGTTACCTGCATAAAACCACGAAGGGTTAATTAAGTTTTACAAGTAGTTGTTTTGAAAAATAAGTGTTAACAAACTTAGATCGTTTAAGTTAATATTCAAAAAGTTGCAGGGGAGGTAGTAATGTTGTTACCTTATTTCCCATAGCCATATGTCGCGCATTCTGATTAGCTACAGCAGAGTATCGTAACTAGAAAATAATAAATATAACTATAGAGGATATCCATGGAAGCTTTTGTAAGCGCTGTTAATGATGTTGTTTGGAGTAATGCACTCATCTATTTATGCCTAGGCGCAGGCTTGTTCTATTCTGTATTAACCCGATTTGCTCAAGTTAGACATTTTAAAGAAATGTGCAAATTACTATTTAGCCCTAACACCTCAGATAAAGGGATCTCATCTTTTCAAGCATTGGCTGTGTCGTTATCTGGACGAGTAGGGGTTGGTAATATAGCCGGTGTAGCGGCAGCAATTGGCTTTGGTGGCCCTGGTGCTATTTTTTGGATGTGGATAGTGGCTTTTCTAGGGGCAAGTACCGCGTACGCCGAATCTACATTAGGGCAAATTTATAAAACAGAAGAAGATGGCCAATATCGCGGCGGCCCAGCATATTATTTTGATCGCTGTTTAGAACAAAAATGGCTGGCGATTTTATTTGCCGTGTCGGCAATTATTGCATGTGGTGTTTTTCTGCCGGGCGTGCAAGCCAATGCAGTTGGCAACGCGTTTACCCAAGTGTTTGGTGATGGCACTATGGTCTCAACGAGTTTTGGTGAAGTTGGTAGCTTTAAATTGGTTGCTTTGGCAATTATTCTTATTGTTTTAGCGTTTATTATCTTCGGTGGTATTAAGCGTATTGCTAACTTTACTCAAATTGTGGTGCCATTTATGGCGTTAGGCTACATAGTATTAGCTTTAATCGTGGTATTTTTAAATATCGATAAAGTACCTGATATCTTCTCTTTAATCATAACAGATGCGTTTACCGCACAGGCCGGTTTTGGTGCCGCTATTGGTTGGGGTGTAAAACGTGGTATTTATTCTAACGAAGCTGGTCAAGGTACCGGACCGCATGCAGCTGCAGCGGCTGAAGTTGATCACCCAGCCCAACAAGGTTTAGTGCAAGCTTTTTCTGTTTATGTTGATACTATTTTTGTTTGTACTGCGACAGCATTAATGATTTTAATTACCCAGCAATACAATGTAGTGGGTGAATTACCTGCAGGGCAATTTATTGTACAAAACGTTGATGCTGCAACTGAAGTTGGTTCAGCTGCTTTCACGCAAATGGCTTTATTCAGCGTGTTTGGTGGTTTTGGTGAAGCATTTGTTGGAATTGCATTGTTCTTCTTCGCTTTTACTACAATACTTGCTTATTATTATATTGCTGAAACCAATATCGCATATTTAAATCGTTATTTTAAAGGTACTATTCCGCTTGTGATGGTGAAATTTGTGATTATGTTTATGGTGTCATATGGCATGGTAAACAGCTCTGGTTATATCTGGAGTATTGGTGACATTGGTGTAGGTTTAATGGCTTGGATAAATATATTGGGCATTTTATCAATATTCTTTGTGGCTAGACCTGCGCTATTATGTTTGCGCGATTACGAAGATCAGAAGAAAAAAGGCGGGGATATCACATTTGACCCTGTTAAGTTAGGGATCAAAAACGCTACTTTTTGGGAAAAGCGTCTCGCAAAACAATCAAAAGACTCTCAGTTATAGGATTGAGTGGTGTAATCAGAGATGTTTTGGTTATTGTAAAAATTAGATACTCGTTGTTTTTCGGATCTCAGCTATTGGCTGCAATTGAAAAAAGACAACGACAAATAAAACACGTACAATAAAGGGCGCCGCAAGGCGCCTTTTTTATGCGTAGATTTTTATGCGAAGTATGGAGAAAGATATGGCAATTGTTCGTTGTCCTAGTTGTAATAAGTCAATATCCGATAAACACCAACAGTGCCCTCACTGTGAGAATAATGTAGCGCAGCTTGATGATGAACAACGTCAACAGCTAGCGCGCGAAAAACGCATTCAAAAACAACAAATGTTTATGAATCATTCTTTTTTTGCTTTACTGATATTTTTAGGTGGATTCTTTAGTTTATACTTTTTACATCCAGAACCTGAAACTCCATCGTGGTACGCATGCTCCGCAGCCATTGCAATCGGTTGTATTTGGTATTTAATAAACCGCGTTATTTTAGTGACTTTAAAAAAGAAAAAATGACATGAACATCGATAATCTCGTAAAAACAATTACCCCAGAATTATTCGAACGCCTCCAGTATGGTGCCGCAACAGGTAAGTGGCCTGATGGCACGGTACTCAGTGACGAGCAAAAGCAGCAGACAGTGCAATTAGTCATGCTTTACCAAGCAAAAGTAGCGCAAACAAATGAGCAATTCACCATCGGTTCTAATGGTGAAATGGTGCAAAAAACCAAAGCACAATTGCAAAAAGAATTTACCGCAGACAACGAAATAGCAAGGTTTAGTGAACATGATCTTTAAACACCTTTTTACCCCGAAGTGGAAGCACCCGAAGCAACAAGTACGTTTAGAGGCAATTGAAAAGCTAGATGTAGAGCGTGATGCGACGATTTTAAATGCATTAGCTCTGGAAGATAGTTCAGCAGAGATCCGTAAAAAAGCGCTTAATAAAGTCAATGATTTAGTGCTGTGGTGGCAGGCGTATAAACAAGATCAAAGTTTAAAAGAATTAGCAGAACAGCATATATCAAATGCCGTACTGAGTGATGAAAGTAACTTATCTAGCCACATTAAAAACGAATACATAGAGCGTTTTGCTCCGGTAAAAACGCTTGAAAAACTTGCATTTGCAGAAAAAGAACTGCAAGTAAGAGCGAAGCTATTAAAACGTTTGGCTAATCCTAAGTTAGTTGAAAAGGCGTTCAAAGAAGGTTCAAGCGAACTACAAGTGCACCTTGTTGAGCAAGTGATCACCCATCAATTAGTGAAAAGCTTAGTTAAGCATGCACATGATGAGGCAAAATTAACCCTTGAGACGCATATAGAAAATGAGCGTTTAGCAATTGAAATGCCATTAAAAGTACAAAATGATACTCGTGTTATTTTGGCAAAACTTAATGCATTACGTGAAAAACAAGACTATGCGCTTGTTACTCAACAATATGGTGAGTTAACCCAGCAATGGCAGGCACTTGATCTAACCTGGTTAAATCCAGAACAACGCGAGACGGTTGCAAATAAATACATCGTACTAACCGAAAAATTAAATGAGTTAGTTAGTCAATTACAAGCTGTTCATGAGCAGCAACAACAACGGTTAGCTCAGCAGCAACGACAATTATTGGCGTTGGCAAATTTAGAAGCGTTAAGTGATGAAATTGAAAATGCGCTACAAGTTGGCTTAGAAACACCAGAGCAAATACAACAAGATTGGTTGGAAGCTAAAGTTGCACAAGCACAGGAAACACTGACACAAAGCGAACTGCAAGACGGCGGGCAAAAAAACCAAGTGACTGGCAGATTAACAAGTTTGTTTAAGCAAGTAGCTAAATTACCAGAGCTTAGTGAAGCGATCAGGGTTTTTAAAACTTCATTAAAAGAATTGAGCAGTATCAACACTGACGATATTGACCAAGCAAATTATGATGAGGCTAATCGCCAATTTAAGCAGACGTATAAAGCGGCGAATGCATCTTTAGCTCAGTTACCTAAGCCGTTACAAGGGCCTTTTAAAGCACAATTAAATGAGCAACAACAACGCTGGAATAAAGCTGTTGCACCTATTAGTGATACATTAACAAAAAATCAGCAACAAGCTACTCGCAAAGGACGCGATGTTCAGCGCCTTATTGAACAAGGCCGTTTTAATGTTGCATTTGGTGTGTTTAAAGGCTTTATTGAGCTGTATGAAACGTTAACTCCAGTTAGTCAGCAAAGTCTTGAAAAAGTCAAAGCAGATCTTGAGCAGCAGTTAGAAAATGCTCGTGATTGGCAAAAGTATGCGTCTGCCCCTAAGCGTGAAGAGCTACTAACTGAAATTACCAGTTTGCTCAATCAACCTTGCACAGATGCCAAGGCGCGTGCAAACGAAGTGAAAACATTACGCCGTCGTTGGAATGAGCTTGGACGTTTAGATACCGAGCAAGAGCAGGCGCAAGGTAAAGAGTTTGATGACAAGATAGAGCTATTATTTGCACCATGTCGTGAACATTTTGCGCAACTTGAACAACAGCGCGAAACGACGAAACTTGAACGCGAAGCGATTATCACTCAGATGAAATCATTGGCTGATACTGATACGACGAGCGATGAGTTTGATTGGAAAGAGTTTGAAAGCCAATACAATCGTATCAATAAAGTATGGCGTAATGCGGGTAATGTAGAGCCAAAAGTATACCGTGCTTTGCAAACACAATATAAAGCGCAGCAACAGCAAGTATTCAATGCGTTGAATGCGTTTCATAAAAGCAACGCGGCAGCAAAAAATGCACTCGTTGAACAAGCACAGCAATTATCAGTAAGTGAAGACTTAGCTGATGCTTGTCAGCAGCTCAAAGAGCTGCAACAGCAGTGGCAGGGAATAGGCTTTGCGGGTGTAAAAGCTGAAAATGCATTATGGCAAAAATTCCGTCAATACAACGATGTGACATTTGCTAAACGCAGTGAGGAGTTTGCTCAGCATAAACAGCAACAAGCCGCCGACAACGCAGTTATCGCAGCACAACTGAGTGAACTTGAAGACGCATTACCAGCGGTTAATCAAAAAGCGCAATTACTAGATTTACGCACTAAGCTAATTGTGCTTGAAGGGAGCAAAGAATTAAATAACCGCATGCAAAAGCTATTAGCTAACATTGATGGTAAATTAGCCGTGCTGACAGAACAAGCAGCACAGGCTGATTTTAGCGCTTTATTTAGTGCGCTTGAAAACCAGCAAGCAATACCTGCACAATGGCAAGGGTGTGCTGATACGCATTTAACCATTACGCAACTGATGTTAAGAATGGAAATTCTAGCTAATGTTGCCAGTCCTGAGGGAGCACCTCGTATGGCTGAGCAGGTTGCAATGCTTGACGATAAGCATCGCGGTGAACAAGCTGATCTACATTATTACTTAAAACAGTTATTGGCTCTGGCTCAAGGTTCAGTTGATGCTGACACACTAGGACGTTTAAAAGCGGTATTTAGCATTTAAATAATCTAGGGCGCCGCAGATTAAATAAAGCCGCCGTTGTGCGGCTTTTGTTTTTATTTGGTTTTTGACGATAATATTATAGTAAAGGAAAAACAATGAAGTATATTTTATTAATTAGCTGTTTATTACTCTCTGCTTGTAACACCACGAACGGCGTATCTGTTTATTCATTTACTAGCAGCGAAATTGAAACAGCACTTAACCAGCAATTACCAAAACTTAGTGAAGAAGTCAGCTTGATGGGGTTACCTGTACAGTTTAATGTGAATGATTTAAGCGTGAATGTCGGCCCTGATAATCGTGATGTAATCGTATTAGGTGCAGATTCGAGTGCTGTTATAAATGCTTTCGCACTTAAATACCCAGTGCGTCTGAAGCTGCAAATAGAAGGTGCGCCATTTTATGATAGTGAGAAAAAAGCGGTATTTCTACGGAATGTAAAATTGCTTGATTCAACTATCGACGCGGGCGGTTTTAAGGGAAACCTAGCGGTGCTTGATGATGAAGCAATGAAAGTTATTAACGGATTTTTAGCTGTAAACCCAGTCTATAGATTAAATATGAATGATCCTAAGGTTGCGCTATTAAGTAAATTACCTTTAGATATGAAAGTAGAGCAGGGCGCAATTAAATTAGTACCTAGCATTTAAACTAATATTATTCAGATGGTTGAAGCCCTGCACGTACAGGGCTTTTTTGTATCTGTTTAAATATAAGTAAGGTGGTTGTTGCTTAATTTAAAAGGGGAGGTACACGCTATAAGGGCTGCTATTTATAACCGTCATCGAGATATAAATTAAAAGAATAATTTTATTATATAGGTACAAGTTGTGTGTTTAATCGACTATACTGATTGTTAGTTAAACACCCTTAATTGCCTTCTTTATGGATAAAGAGCCTATTATGAAAAAATGTAACGTGATATTCAGTGCAACGATGATAGCTGTATTCTCGGTTGTAGCTTTTGCTAATGAGCCCGATTTAAATTCTAATCCTTTTCTTGCAGAACATGCAGCGCAACCGCAGGGCGCTCAGGTGTTTTCTTTTACAGAAACGCCAATTGAACTGCACGAACATGATAAAATTAATACTGCCCAAGATACAGGCTATTTACGGCTTGCTTTAGAGACTAAAACGAATGGGTTTGCGTTAGTCGACACATCTCAGATCAAAGATATTGAAAAAGTGATTGCAGAGCACAAAAATGGCCATGAACTATTTCTGCGCACCTTAAAACCTGAAATCATGGCGGCGCAATCAACCGCAGACCAAACTAATTTGTCGCAGCAATTTGCAGGAGACACAGTTGCTTTAGATAATATATTGTTGCAACAAGAATTTACTGTTATGAGTAAAACCGTTGGCGGAAATTTTATTGCCGGTAGCGGTTGGGATCAGTTAACTCAGATTGTCAAGAATGATACGTTTGGTACTGTGATTATAAAAATGTTTAGTTTTAGTCAAAGCAGTGGCGTATATATTGATGCGGACGCGGTGAATTATTATGTAAATAGCAACCCTGGGGTCCTTTATGTACTTAAAGACAATAGCGATAATGTGTACACGAGTTTATCTTGGGCTGACCAAAAGCAATCCTATTCTATTGGTCTTGAAAAAAACATTAATGATATTGGTTTAGCGGGGCGGTTTAAAACGCTAATAACGTCGATGTAGTTGTATTATAAAGTGATCAAATGAATTTATGTAATTGCGAAAATATTGAGATGAACGTTCGTTTTTAAATAAAAGGATTGCATACTCTTTAGGTTAATTAAGCATGTTAAGTATATTTTTCAGCGCTGATAAAGTGAATAATAAACCACTTAACTTTAATAAATGACTATACTAATCTTATTGATTAATCTTAGTTTAAATAAAATCCTTAAAAACTGCTTAATCAGCTTGGCCTATTTTAAAGAATAGGCTTATAATTTAGTTGAATCATATCTAATTTATAACTTTACAACTTAGTGAGTAAAAAATGAAAGAAGTTAAAGCTTTTATTAAATCAGCGAGTCTATCAGACTTAGAAAAAGCACAGGCATTACTTGGCGATGCGATTGCAAAATATACGCAGCAGCAGCAAGCGAAACAAGAAGTACTTGATCTGTTAAAAGCAAAAGGTCTTACTCTTGATGATCTTCAAGACGGTGCCCACGATAAACGCACAAAAGTAATGCCTAAATACCGTATTGAGTTTGAGGGTGAAATTGTTGAATGGACTGGCCGTGGTAAACGCCCTAAAGCATTTCAAGGTGTTGAACTTACCGACCACTTAGCTTAATACTGTAGGGGGTATATACCCCCTCTTTATTTATAAAATAGTTATTCCCCCATTATTTGTTGACCCCTTCGAAGTTGCCACTATGACGTATGTACTACGACCCTATCAACAAGAAGCGGTTGATCGCACTGTCGCTCATTTTCGTAAAACCTCAGATCCTGCTTTAATTGTATTACCTACGGGTGCAGGTAAAAGCTTGGTGATCGCTGAGTTAGCGCGAATTGCCAGAAAGAAAATTTTAGTACTTGCCCATGTCAAAGAGCTTGTTGAGCAAAATGCTGAAAAATATAAAAGCTTTGGCCTTCAGGCGAGTATTTTTTCTGCGGGTTTAAAACAAAAGTCATTGCTACATCAAGTAACGTTTGCCAGTATCCAATCGCTGTCACGCAATCTTGAGCAACTTAACGAACATTATTCGTTAGTGATCATAGATGAATGTCACCGTGTCAGTGGTGAGCAAGATAGCCAGTACCAAAAAGTGATCGTTGCGCTAAAAGCATATAATCCGCAGTTAAAAGTACTTGGGCTTACCGCTACGCCTTATCGTATGGGAATGGGCTGGGTTTATTATCGTCATTATCATGGTTTTGTTCGAGGCGATAAAGCGAGTCCATTTCGAGAATGTATTTTTGAACTACCCCTACGTTATATGATCAAGCATCATTATTTGACTGCGCCAAAGGAAGTGGATGCGGCGATCAGTCATTATGATTTTTCTTCTTTACAAAGTGATTCCTTCGGACGCTATACAGCCGATGATATGAACCAGTTGCTAGAAAAGCATAGCAGAGCAACCAAAGCTATTATGCAGCAAGTTATTCAGTACAGCGAGCAACGCCAAGGGATCATGATTTTTGCTGCGACTGTAATGCATGCAAAAGAAGTCTATGGTTATTTGCCTGAACAACAAACGGCTTTGATCACCGGGGATACTCCTAACGCTGAACGTGACCGTATTATTATGGAATTTAAGCAGCGCCGACTAAAGTATTTAGTCAATGTATCGGTGCTCACCACTGGGTTTGATGCGCCTCATGTTGATTTTATTGCTATTTTACGCCCGACAGAGTCGGTTAGTTTATACCAACAAATTGTTGGTCGAGGCCTGCGTTTAAGCGAAGGGAAAACCGAGTGTTTGGTAATTGATTATGCAGGTAATGGCTTTGACTTATTTTACCCCGAAGTAGGAAGTAAAAAAGGCGATAGTGATAACGAGCCTGTACAAGTACTTTGCCCGGGTTGTGGTTTTGCCAATATATTTTGGGGAAAAACCGATACACAAGGTAAAGTGATTGAGCATTTTGGCCGTCGCTGCCAAGGTTTACTCGAAGATGATGATGGCTCAAAAGAGCAATGTGATTACCGTTTTCGCTTTAAAGAATGTGAAGCGTGTGGTGCGCAAAATGATATTGCCGCACGTCAGTGCCAGTCTTGCCATGAGGTAATGGCTGATCCTGATGATAAACTACGTGCTGCATTAAATTTAAAAGATGCATTGGTATTACGTTGCAGTGGTTTAAGTGTTGTTAGCCTTGCAAATAACGAACATATTATTAAAGTTACTTATTATGATGAAGATGGTGCTAGTTGCGATGAAATTTATGATTTCTCAAAGTCCGGCGCCCGTTATGCGTTTAATAAACAATTTGCTCAGCGTACTGCTAATGGTCAAACACCCACAGAATATAAGTCAGCTGGACAAGTTATTGCTGGACAGATGCAGCTTGTTGCACCGGATTTTGTTATTGCTAGAAAGAGTAAAAAATATGGCTGGAAGGTTGCCGATAAACTATTTGATTATCAAGGTAACTTCAGAAAGGCAAATCAGCTAAGCTATTAATAAGCTTAACTGATTTTAGACTTAGGCGTCGTCGCCATCCATTAATCCCCAGCCATCACCATAACCGTTATAGCCATTTGCAATACTTTCTAAATATTGCTCTGTTTGGCCAAGTAAAGTGTGATCTGGCACCATCTCTACCTGAGTTACCACTTCCCAAATACCGGTGTCTGTGCATTGCACTAATTCGGTGGCAGGGGAGAGTTCATCTTTGGCTATCGCGGTGGCAAACTTTTCGGCATCTACTTTTTGCTCAAATAAAATATAGAAATCAATTTTGTGCATTTGGGCCAAATCTATACCCGCAGCGGCGATTTCAGCTAAAAGTTGGCCATTGTCATCATCAGGAAAGTGCATTTAAAAACTCAATAAAATTATTTCAAATTAGTATCGACTATTGTAACCAAAATAAAGCACATAAGCGTACTAATTTTCACATTTGAGTTACTGCGTGAAGTGACTTCAATATGGTACTATTTCAATAATTATCGGTAAATTGTTTTTAAGTAAGGAAATTACTTGCCTAGTTGGATATTAACTCGCTTTGCGGTTGGTTTATTTTTATTTTTTTCGTTTCATGTATTTGCAGCTGCGCAAGTGGTAACTAGTTATGAAATTAATGGTATTAAGGGCGATCTTGAAAAAAACGTTGCGCTGTACTTAAAACAATTAGAAGGTGACAATGCAACCAGTACTTTGTTAAGTCATGCAAAAAAACAAGTGGCGAGTAGTTTAAAAGCACTTGGTTATTATAAACCGACCATTAAGTTAAATTATAATAATGAAACACAAACCTTAGTGGCCACTATTGAGCGCGGACCTGTAACACGAATTGCAGACGTACGTATTACTGTCCAAGGTGATGGTAAAGATGACCCTCTACTCAAGCATAGCATCAACACTATTAATTTAAATCAAGGGGATATTTTAAATCACAGTAACTATGATGCGGCGCGTAAAAAAATTGAAGGGCAATTGCTTGAGTTAGGATATTTTGATGTTAAATGGCTAGCACACCAACTCGCAATTTCATTAAAGAATAACAGTGCTGAAGTGATCCTAACGATCGACACCGGTGTTCGTTATCAATTTGGTGAGTTAGTTTTAGGTGAAGAAACTCGAGCTGAAAAATACATCCGTTCTATTGCAAAATTTCAGCAAGGTGAAGCTTATAAAGCAACCTTGGTATCTGAGTATAACTTAGCGCTTTCAACCACTCCTTATTTTGCCAGCGTACGTGTTTACGCTGATATTTCTAATCGTGCAAATAAGCAAGTGCCTATTAGGGTTGACGTGCTACACAAACCTGCCAATAGTTATGAAATAGGCGGCGGCTACAGTACAGATCTGGGGCCCAAAGTGCGTTTTAAATGGTCTAAGCCTTGGATCACTGAAAATGGCCACTACCTTGAAAGTAACTTAAATGTGTCACAGCGTCAGCAAGATATTTCACTTGGTTACACTGTCCCTGTTGATGATCCAAATGATGACTTATGGCGTTTTTCTGTTGGTTACAAGTTAGAAGATGAGTTAACTAACGACGTATACAGTAAAATTCTCACAGGGCAACTACAACGGCAATGGTTGACCAATGATAACTGGGTTCGTACCGCTTTTTTACGCCGCGATCGTGAAACATACCGAATTGGCGATACAGAGCAAAGCTCAAAAATGTTAATGCCCGGGCTCAGTTACGCTAAAAAAGTTACCGAGGGAGGCACAACACCATCATCAGGATATCAATGGCTGGTGTCGGCAGAGTTTGGCTTAAAGGACATGTTTTCAACTACTAATATCGTCAGAATGCAGATACAAAATGCTTGGTTGCAAACATACCTTGACCGACATTTGATTTTTTTAAAAGCAAATATTGGTGCAATGTTGGTTGATGATATTGATAACGTACCATTTTCACTGCGTTTTTATGCTGGTGGTGATCAAAGCGTACGTGGTTTTGCATATCAATCAATATCACCTGAAGATGAAGCCGGTCGTTTGATTGGTGGTAAATATCTAATTACAGGTACTGTTGAATATAATTACCAGTTTGCAGAAAGTTGGCGAGCAGCCTTATTTGTAGACAGCGGTACAGCGACCAATGACTTTACTGACCGTGTAGAAGTGGGGGCTGGGTTTGGTATTCGTTATTTAACACCAGTAGGCCCTGTGAGAATTGATCACGCGTGGGGACTCACTAAAGAAAGTAACAGTACACGATTAAGTATTACCATAGGGCCTGAAATTTAATGTCAAGAATGAAAAAAATCATCACCGCACTCACAGTGTTTCTTGCCTCGGTATTCGTGCTGGTATTTTGTTTATTATTTACAGCACCGGGTAATCAGTTGATTGCCTATACCGCAAACAAACTAGTCGATGGCTTACACATAGATATTAACAATGGCCGTTTTTTATATAACGATTCATTTGATGTGCGGTTTCAACAAGGTGGCTTAGATTTTAATGCTAAAAACCTAAAAATCGATCTATATTGGTGGGGATGTGAAGGTATTTGCATCGAAAATATAAGTGCGCAGAGCATGGCACTGGTATTGCCCGATACTTCACAAAATTTAGCTGATGATGAAGCGACTGTTCCAGAGCTGCCAGTTGCCAGTAGTACTGATGAAATCAGTTTACCGATAGCAGTTTCGATTAAACGTATCGCAATTGCATCGTTTAAGCTTGCTCATCCCAGCGCTGATGTCACAGTGACAAAATTTGCGCTGTCAGCCTCGGCAGAGCAATCCCTGGTGACGTTAAAATCACTCTCAATTGCTCAAGTTGATGTGCTGCTCAAAGAGACTCAATCACCTCCTAGCGAACCACTAACTGCACTTGCGGCGTTACCTGACATCCATTTTAGCTCGCCGCTTGCAGCAACACTTGAGCAATTATTGGTATCGAAAGTAACGATTGTACAGGGTGAGCAAAGTCATGAAATTACAGATATTAAAGGTGCTTTCTCAATTGCAAAAAATCAACTGATATTACCTTCATTCAGTGCTGACTATTTGCAATGGCATTTGAGTAGCCAATTAAAAGCCTCCTTAGTTGATGATACGCCGGTTACGGCAAAAATAACTCTTAACAATCCAGAGCATCAGCTCAGTTTGGCTGTGGATGGTGATTTACACGATTTGCAATTAGATGTAGTCACCCAAGGGCAATATCCGCTAAGTGCAAAAATAAACGCAGATTTAAAAACGATAAACTTTCCTTTTTCAGTCAATGCAAATATTACTCAGTGGCAGCTTGAAGTAGATAACAACGCTTTAGAGATTAGTGATGTGCAGTTAACCGGCAAAGGTAATGCTGATGATTATAAGTTACAGCTAATAGCACAAAGTCAGTTGGCGGCATACCCTAAGGTACAGTTAAAATCCTCTCTTAAAGGTGGCCTAACCCAGATCCACGTCGATGACTTGTCATTGTTAGCGAACGAGAGTAAAGCCACTATTACAGCGTCTGCGCGTTGGGATAAAGGTATTCATAGTGAGTTTTCAGGGCAATTAACTCATTTGAAAGCCCAGTACCTAACAGATGCGCTAACAAGTGATCTTTCAGGGCAATTTAACGGTGTTTTCAGTGCTAAGCAGCAGCAATGGCAGCTGAAAATGACCAATACTCAGCTAGCTGGTACGCTGAACGATATACCATTTAGCTTTGCCTCAGACTTTGATTTAAATAACTCACTGTATGCAAGTATTGATAAGTTTGAGCTTGCCAGTGGTGAAAATAAACTTACATTATCTGGTGATATCACTAAGCAGTGGAATATTAAAGGGCTGTTACATTTAAATAAAGCGCAGCAAAATGAACTCGAATTTACCGGCGTTGGTGAAGGTAAGCTTGCGATAACTGGGCAACGATTGGAGCCGATAGTTAATTTAGATGTTGGCATCAGTCATTTAAGCTTTGCTGATATTGCGATTGAACATTTAGCGCTCAAAACAGACTTTAATTATGCCGCTGATTGGCAAACCAATGTGAGTTTAAAACTCACCGATGCGAGCGTATCTGGTCGTCATATCAACAGTTTTACTATAGCAGCTGCAGGTGATAAAGCTGATCATCAACTGCAACTTAATTTAGATGCCGCTGACGGAGAAGCTCAATTTGAAGTTGCTGGTAAATTTATTAATCAAGTATGGCAAGGCCGTGTCAGTGATGTATTACTTACTGATAATGTTATTCGTGTTAGCACACAACCGGCGGTTGCAATTGAATTTAATATCGACAATGGCGATTTTTCGGTGCAGCAACATTGCTGGAAAAGTGACAATAGCAAACTTTGCGTTGAGCAGCTTAGCCAAACTAACCAACAAGGTCAGTTTAAAGCGCAACTGGATAATTTTGATCTAGCCGAAATAAAACATTTATTACCTGAGAATATTATTACCGAAGGGGGCTTGAACGGCCAACTAAATGCGAATTGGCAAAACACTCAATTACAAACTTTAACAGCAGCAATTAGCTCACATGATTTGGCGGCTACGCTTATAAATGAAGATAAGCGCTATCGTTTACCAATAGAAACGTTTTCGCTTAACGCGACCGCGGATCAACAAAATACACAATTGCAGGCTCGTCTAAGTTCTAGTGTGATTGGTGATATCAGTGCTGACCTCAATGCTGAAGATTTAACTGGTCAGCAATTGCTTCGTGGTCAACTTATGATTGATAAGATTTTATTAACCGATTTACAGCCTTTTATGGGTACTCTAGAGCAATTAAAAGGCAGTATTAGCGGGCAAATTGCGTTAGCTGGCACGCTCAGTGCGCCATTGTTAAATGGTGAACTTGAGATTTCCGACGTGAATTTACAAGGCGAGCAACTTCCAGTCGCGATTGTGGATTCAAATATTAGTATCGCATTTGATAAAACCAAAGCGACCTTAGAGGGTCAGTTAAAAGATGCTGAAGGCGGTGACTTAGCACTGACCGGTGATATTGATTGGCAAGGGACTCAACCTGCAGTTAACTTAGCGGTACTTGGTGAGCAGTTTTATGTGCGTGCGCAGCAAGGAGTGATTTTTAAGATCTCCCCAGACTTAAAAATAAGTTTAGTTGATAATGCTTTTAAACTAGCAGGGCAAGTGGTTGTTCCGTATGGTCGAATAGAAATCGAAGAGTTACCAGAAGGCGCTGTGCGAGTCAGTGATGATGAGATTATTATTGATAAGCAGACTAAGCAAACGCAAGCAGTGCCTTTTGATTACGATATAAACTTAAAGCTAATTGTTGAAAACGATGTGCGTATAAAATCTTTTGGTTTGGAGTCAAAAATTGAAGGTGATTTAGCGATTAAAATGGATCAACAAACGCCAATGATCACCACCGGTGAATTGAATTTACGACAAGGGACATATCGTTCATTTGGTCAAGATTTGATAATTCGCACCGGGCAAATTGGTTTTAGTGGCCCAATTGATAAGCCGTACTTAAATATTAAAGCGATCCGTAATCCAGCCAATACAGCTAATGATGTTATTGCCGGGATCACTTTAACAGGCAATATCGACCAGCCTGTATTCAAAGTGTTTTCAGAGCCTGCAATGGATCAAGCACAATCACTCGCTTACTTGTTAAATGGTCAACCATTAGGTGAAGGTGATAGCTCAACCGATGCGATGTTAACTCAGTTGTTGCTATCGCAAGGGGTGAGCCGCAGCGAAGGAATGGTTTCTAAAGTTGGTGAAACGTTTGGTTTATCTGATGTGAGTTTGAGCTCTAAGGGTAGCGGCGAGGAAACCAAAGTTGAAATTTCGGGTTACGTTGCGCCAGGCATTCAAGTGAAATACAGTGTGGGGATTTTTGACTCCCTTAGTGAAGTGGCTGTACGCTATCAGTTACTGTCGCAGTTATACATTGAAATCACCAGTGGCCTGTATCAAAATGTTGATATTCTTTATAAATTCGATTTAGATTAATGGTCATGATGCATTGAGAGCCTATATTTTAGCTTATTTATTTTGTTTTTTTAGTGGCTTAGCTAACACGCAATTAAGTGTTAGCTAAGCCGAAGGTCATCCTTATCCTGCTGAGTTACTCGCACTGGTATTAAGTAAGTCTGCTATCACTATTGCGCAAGCTAATTTAAAAAATCGTCTAATTGTTCAGCTTCGCAATCCCTTATTGCCGCGCAGTGCGCCGATTCAGCAACAACAATTTTGGCTTGATAAAAAAACCTTAACCCAATAATGTAGCACCACTAATAATAAAAAAAGTTGTGGGATATGTTGAAAAAATCATGCTTAGCTGCGGTTGCGTTAATCTTGAGTCAAACAAGCGTGGCAAACACGGTTGAACAACCAACAGTCAGTGATGTAATGAGTAATGTAAGCGCATCAGAATGGCGAATGGTAGACACTGATAATATCATTAAAATTACTCTACCTTCGGGCGCGGCGTATATTGAACTTAATCCATTACTTGCACCAAAACACACACAGAATATAAAAAAACTTGCTCGTGAAGGCTTTTATAGAGGTTTGAGTGTTTACCGTTTTGTGGAAGGTTTTGTAGCCCAAGGCGGTGATGCCAGTGGTAAAAAAGTAATTAACACTGCAAGTAAAGCTGTACCTGCTGAGTTTTATTTAGCGACTAAAATGGCACTTAAAATTACCGAACTGGATAGAGAAGATGGTTACGCTGCAATCACGGGGTTTTTAAATGGCTTTGCAGTGGCACAAAATGAAGCGCAAACCCAAACTTGGCAAGTACATTGTAACGGTATATTTGCGATGGCAAGGGATAATGATATTAACAGCGGTGGCACTGAGTTTTATGTCACATTAGGTCATGGACCTCGTTACTTAGATAGAAATATTACCGTATTTGGCCGGGTGCTAGAAGGCATGGCTCATTTTAATCTGCTCTCACGCATAGAAACAGCAGGAGAGAAATTTAATCCAATAACGGATCTGCAAGTTTTAGCTGATATAAGCAAAGAGGACCTGAGTCAATTTAAGATGCTAAAAACAGATTCTAATAGTTTTAAAATGTTGATTAAAGCGCGTCAAAATCGCAGTGAAGCATGGTTTGTAGAAACGCCTAATTATGTTGATGTATGCGGTATGTCAATACCAACTAAAAGAGTTAGTGAGCTAGAAAGTTAGCGAGTTGAAAATTAACCCCGAGCGGGCTCGGGGTTCTATACAATAAAATGACTATTATTGGCGGTTTATTTTCACGTTAAATGGTATTGTATCGTGATCTGTGGATCGATATGGGTTGATATCAAGGCCACCACGTCGGGTGTAACGGGCATAAACTTCAAGCTTGGTAATCTTCAATTGCGTGATTAAGTCACAATAAATACGCTCAACACATTGCTCATGAAACTCATTATGAGTACGAAAAGAAATCAAATACCGCAATAAAGACTCTTTACATACTTGCTCACCGGTATAGCGAATAATAATACTCGCCCAGTCAGGTTGTGAGGTGATCAAGCAATTAGATTTTAATAAGTGACTGTGCAGTGTTTCAGTCACTGTATTTGTCGCGACCGCTTGTAAAGAGTTAGCATGTAAATGGTAGTTATCAATTTCAATGTCTAAGTCGTCAATGCACTCACCAGGCAACGGCGTACAGGGTAAACAGTTATAATCACTCGGGCTGTACAAAGTAACATTGACGGGCTTTGCTACTGCTGTCGATAGATCCGCAGTTAGAATAGCCTGTACGTCATCAATTGAATCAAAACGGCTTTGATTAAAGCTATTTAAATATAACTTAAAAGACTTTGATTCAATGATATGGCTACTTTGACAAGGAAATTCAAAGGTGGCCACGGCAACCACAGGTTTACCTTTTGCGTTTAACCACGACAGCTCATAGCCAGTCCAAAGATCTTGACCTTTAAAGGGTAAGGCACTTTCATCAATGTTTAAATCATCGCGGTTAAGTTTACGTGCGATCGGAAACAATAAGCTCGGTGTGTAGGTATCTACATACTCGGTTGACTGGCCAAGTACGCTGCCTTTTAGTTCAGGTGAATTGCTGTAATCTGTCATGTTACGTCTTTTATAGTTACAATAGCGCCATTATACCTAAAGCTTATGAGTTTCACAGTATGAGTATTGCTACAGAATTAGAACAACTTCATCAACGATTTGCCCAGCGCCAGTTAGAGCAGACAGATTCATTACCATGTATTGAGCACGACAGTGATTGGTCAAGCCCTTGTGAGGTTGGCAGTGCGGATGCAAATGGTATGATCCAATGGCAGGCGACGCGTCGCAGTCCTACAGGCTCTTTAACTGATTTAGCAGCAGCCCTTGAGGTTGAATTTCCACAAGCACTGAATGAGTATTATGGCGCGTTTTTCGCAGGAGCAATTACTGCCAAAATAAACCAACATAGCGTGGAGTTACTGCAAGCTTGGAATGAAGATGACTTTGATTTACTGCAGCAAAATATAACCGGGCATGTATTGATGAAGCGTAAGCTTAAGCAAGAGCCAACGGTATTTATAGGCTTAACGGATCAAGACGATTTATTAGTATCAGTATTAATTTCTTCAGGTGAAGTATGTTTGGAGTATGTCGGAAAGAAACCGCATCATACCTTAGCGGCTAATCTTGGAGAGTTTATTGCAGCACTTGAAATATAACAATGCTAAAAAAGGGAACTGCAGTTTCCTTTTGTTTTATTACTGAAAATCCCACGATATATTAGACACTAAACCACATGGTTCACATCTAAAATCAAATAAGCCAAACCATGATTCAGGTAACTTCCACTCGTTATTACAGCCTGGGCATTTACGTTCAAGCTCAGATGCTTTGTCTTTGCCACCAACCCGATACAAATAATAATAAACTGGCTTTTTAGTTAAAAAGCTAACACGTTTGGCAATATCTTTACCGCGACGAGAAAGATCGCTATCAATGTTTGATATTTCATCTAATGCAGGAAATTCACAACGCGTTGCACCATTAATTTGAATTTGGTCGCAAGCTTGCCAGTCTTCTTGCCATTTTATTAAAGTTTTATAATCACCATTGGCAATCGCGGGTATTTTAAACAACGGAACGGGTAAAAAATCATCACCGCAATACAGCGGACTACATGTATGCACATAGGTTGTATATAAAATATAGCTGGACGGCTCATGACACTCATCTGCACCATTAGAGTGAATATCTTGGCCGATCACTTTTACTTTTGGTGCCAGCAATCCAGCGCTATGTAATTTATCAATGCTGTGTTTTACAAATGGACTGTTGTTGAGCGGGTGCATTGCATCATCAGTTGGACACATAACACGCGTTACAAAGTAGCCATCTTTTAATACTGTTGGGAATTCTTCTCCCATTATTTGCCCATTAAAGCGCAGTGCATTAACTAAGCGGTTTATCGCTTGTTCGGCATTTTCAAGGGTCGTATCTTGGTAACAATCAAACGTTAAATCAACAACAAACATGATGGATCTCTAATTTATTATTTTTCAAGTAGTGCCAGTAAGCGGTCTAGTTTTGTTTCGATGCGATCAAGTTGACTAGAGTTGTCTACAGTCTCACTTTTTTGCTGAGGTTGTTTTGCTAAATTATGGATAGAATCAGGGTTATTTTTATATTGGCTAACAGCAGCAATAATAACAGGCAATGGAATAGGTTGTGTCAGTTTACTTTTAGTTAAAGCTACAGTAGGAATTTTGCCTTCATCAAGAAGGGCTTTAATTGCATCAAAAACAACAGCATTCATTCGATTTTTAAACTCTTTAAAGTAAGGCATAGCACTAACATGTGCTGCGCCGGGTATAATAACAGGTGGTTGGCCGTAGCCAAATACTTTTACTGCTGACGTAAACGTACATCCAGTTCGTCAATCACTTCACTCCAATCACCATCTTCTGCTAATGATTCAGCAATAAAATGTTGTTGTGCTTGATCCCAAAAAGGGGCGTCTTGTAATAATGTTGTGGCGGGTAATGAATGAGCAGCAATGAAAGTGTCAATCTCAGCCTCTGAACTTGGTAAGCCGAGTTGTTTGAATAATGTATTGATATCGTGTTTAGTGGTATCCATGTCATGCCCCTTGATGGTAACGGTAAAACAGTTATAGAACTTTATGATGGGTTGTTAGAGTTTAACACCCGCTGAATTTGCCTTTTAACGCAGATAGGAATATACCTATAGTTGTTGATGTACAAAAAATCAAAATAATAAAAAGGACTAGCTATGACAGTTGAGACTGAAAATGAGACATTTCGAGTTCAATATATCGCTGCAGAAGACATTAGTATTGCTGCGAGCTTAATCTATCAAGCTTATCATGATGATCCGCTATTGCAACCAATGCTCAATTATAGTGAGGCGAATAAAGCCGTTTATGAAAAAAAATTACGTGCTCTGATCCGTGAAGAGCTCAGTACTTTTTGGCAAGAAAAACAGCCGCTGATTGGTTTATATAAAAATGATCGTTTAAAAGCGGTTGCGTGTGTATTCGAATCATCAAGTCAGCTGCAAGCACAGCGCTATTGGCACTGGCGTTTAAAGTTAATGCTTAGTGCTGGCTATTTGCAAACAAATCAATTAATTGAAAAAGAGCAAACGATCCGTAATGCGCTCGCAGCACAAGGAAATTACTATTTTTTAGCCTTTATCGCAGTTGATCCTCATTTTCATGGTGAAGGCCTCGGCCGTCATCTACTGCGTGGCTTGAATGATTTAGTTAGCGGTAATCCAGCTGCATCGGGTATGGCTGTATTTGTAACCCAAGATAAACATACCGCGTTTTTTGCCAGTGAAGGTTTTGTGCACTTACAACAACTGACTTTTAACAATGTACAAGGTGAACTGCTATTTAAATCAGCTCAACAGCATTGATTTAAGATAAAGCGCCATAATGGAAATGTCACTGTAGGAGATGTCTCACATTATCGTGCGCTTAAGCCTTTTATATCGCTGTGATCATGATTGATTTCATCGTAACAAACTGTTTTATAGTGAAAAAATTGTTTTGGCAAATTTGTTACATGAAAATTATTATTATTTATGACTACCGCTGAGTCCACTTTGCTTTAAACTTTACTTTGTCAAGACGACACAGACTCAATGAATGAGCTGCTGCCAAGGAAACGGATTATGGCAATTAAGCAAGATGCTTAGCAGGAAGCAAATGGACAAGTTAACACGGATGCAAGGATGAGTTAGGACACTGCGAGGATGCGGTACATTAGCGGAGCTAATGATAAGGATAGCCCAAAGGATTATATTACAGGAAGTAATAGGAGCGTTTGGAAACGCAGGACGGCCAGGTAGGCAAAGAGGATAACACTAGGATGTGTAGGATATTGCATAGATGCAATGTGAGGGTGTATTTGGATATATACCCGTTCAGGGGATAGATAAAAATGGTAGCTTCGGCGTAGGTATGGATGCCTTATTATGGACGAAGTCAGATTGGGGCGTAACTATATGTTACGCCTTAGTTTTTTATAGTTAACGTGAAATGATTAAATATCAGTGTGCGCTGCTAACTCGCTAACTCGCTAACTTGCTAACTCACTAACTCACTACTAAATCTTATGCGGCGGCACTAAAACGCTTTTCAGCATTTCATTTTCCATAAATAACACCCCTTGATAAACGCTTTCACCATCACTGGAAAATTCAAAAATAAACTCGCTTTTGATACCAGGTTTGCCGCTTTTTAAAAGGCCAAAGCGGCGTTTAGTGCAGGCGACACTCATTAATTGCACTTGTAGCTGGTCGCTTTGACGTTTTGCGTGTGCGTTGGCAGCTTCAGCAACTTTACGATTAAGCCAAAACAAATAAATTACACTACCAATGATAATGAATGTCCATAAACTTGCCATTTACGAGAATAACCTTCCAATTGCTCGCGCGAGGGTTTCGCTGCGATTTTCTTTACGAAGTAAACCTAATAAGTGTGGTCGAATACTCGGTATTGCAACTAAGTCAGCAAAAATACTTGGGAAAAGCTCTTCAATTTGCTGATGATGGGCGCAATTGTCCATAAAAATATGTAACCGCTCAGGATCAGTGAGCAAGTTAAAACAACGTCCTGCTATGGTCAGTAAAACATCCGATTCTGTGGCAATTTCTGAATCTAAAATAGTATCCACTAATTGTGCCGTAAGTGTTTGCGCTTGTGCTTTTGACATTGCACGTAGGGCACAACACAGTGCTAAGGTATCTTTTTGCGCAATGGCTTGCTGGGCGTAGCTTAACAATTGTTGACTAAATATCGACGGTATTTCAACATGTTCAAGCATTGCGCTGAGCGGTTGTAATACTTCAGCTGGCAGTTGCTCCCAGGCTTGTTGTAATGACGCTAGATTTTTATCGCTATCTAAGCGTAATGCAAAATCAGCAATACCCTGTACTGCCACACTTTGCCAATTATCAAACCCTAGTTTGCCACTAAAATACAGTTGGGTGTACTCATAATATTGTGAGGCAGGTTGTTTTAATAACACTTTTAACTGTGCATTAAATGTAGCTAGTTTATTTGCGTTAGGTGTAAACACATACGGGTTATTATCAAGCTTCCCGTCAGCTTGCTCGCCGGTCAAATCATTGCCAAGTGCTTCTATTACCATATTGGCAAAGTGATCGCGACTGGCGCATACCAGTTTGCTTTGCTCATCAACTGGAAACTTTAAAAACCACACGTAGGGCTCGCTACTGGCTTTGCTATCCCAAAACTGAATAGCTAACCATGCATGGCCTGCGAGCGGGAAAGGATAGGGGATCTGTGCTTGCTCAATGGCTAAAAATTGCTTTTTATCTAGCTTGGTAATATGTCTGCCAATATCAAAAACGCGCCAATTTGTGCCTGCGCCATCAAGTAATTGCCCTAAGGTTGCGATCTGCTCGGTCATAATGATCCACTGATTTTTACTGCAAAATTCGTTAAATTATACGCCATAGCAGGCCATGTTGGAACAGGGTATAATCAAGCAATGATAATCAACAAGGGTGGTTATGTACCAACAGACCCAAACTTACTTAACGCAACTCGAAGACTTATTAAAACAGCATCAACTTTGGCAAAATACTCCAATTGATCCGCAAGCGTTAAACTCAACAGTGCCATTTTGTCACGATACTATGGCGTTTGAGCAGTGGTTACAATTTGTATTTATTGAAAAAATGCAAATGTTAGTCGCTCAACAACAGCCGTTACCGAGTAATTTTGCCATCGCGCCAATGGCTGAACTCATGTTAGCGCAAAAAAATGGTGGTGCAGCTGTGATGCAATTATTAGCTCAGCTTGATAAGTTATTAGGAAGAGAAGTAATAGTGAATGAACGTCCAGCCCCCGTTGAGTTTGGCGAGCTTGAAATTTTGTACCGTGATGAAAACTATATCGCAATTAATAAGCCTTCTGGTTTATTAGTACACCGATCATTTTTAGATAAACACGAAACACAATTTGCGATGCAGATGCTGCGCGATCAAATTGGCCAGCATGTGTTCCCTGTGCATCGTTTAGATAGGCCAACATCAGGTGTGTTACTGTTTGCATTGAGCTCTGAAGCTGCACGGGACATTAATCAGTTATTTATTGATAATCAAATCTCGAAACGTTATCTCGCGTTAGTGCGTGGTTTTGCTCCGGAGTCGGTGTTTTTAGATAAACCACTAAAAGAACAGCTGGATAAAATTGCGGATAAGTTTGCTGATCAAAATAAAGCCCCACAAGAGGCACAAACTCAGTTTAACTGCTTGCAGCAAGCAATGTTACCGATACCAATTGATAAATACCCAACAGTGCGCTATTCGCTGGTGGAGTGCTTTCCTAAAACTGGTCGTAAGCATCAAATCCGCCGTCACTTAAAACATTTATCACTGCCTATTATTGGTGATGTTAATCATGGTGATAATCAGCATAACCAATTTTTTAGAGAGCATTTTGCATTACGTCGATTAATGTTATTTGCAACTGAGCTTAATTTTGTGCACCCTTATACTCAACAACAAATCAATATTAAAGCGCCGCTAGGTGAAGCAATGCTCACTATTTGTCAACAGCTTGGCTGGCCACATCAAGAGAAGGATTATTAATGGCAACTATTAGCATATTTGTAGGCAGTGTTTATGGTGGTGCCGAGCGTTTAAGTGACGACGTTATTGACGCAATAGAACAAGCAGGGCACAGCGTAAATTTAGTTGATCAACCAACCATTGCAGATATTCAGCAAGCCACACATATTTTAGTGATCACCTCGACCACCGGACAAGGTGATATTCCTGACAACCTTGCTGGTTTTTTTAACGAGTTGAATAGCACTTTTCCTATGTTAACTGCTAAGCCATACGGTATTATCGCCATGGGCGACCGAAGTTATGGTGATACGTTTTGTGGCGCAGGGCGAAGTTTTGATGAGTTATTTCGTGACTTACAAGCACAACCTATCGGTCATCGTTTAGAAATCGATGCCTGTGAAGATTTTGAACCTTGGCCAGTAACTCAGCCATGGCTCCAAGAGTGGTTAGCTAAGTTACCTCAGTAGATAATAAAAAAGAGCGAAAACGCTCTTTTTTATTATCTGTATAACTTCGTTTAGGTGCTTTTCACATCCACTTTAAGCTTTAACTTTTGTCCTGGTTGTAAGTATTTTTGTCCTGATAAGTCATTCCATTTGATAATATCGTTGACTGTTAAATTAAACTTAGCTGCGATGCGAGCCAGAGAGTCACCACGGCGAACTTTATAGGTGATTGTTCGATTGGTACTGGCTAACGCCGCCTGAGGGGTCTTAGGGCTCTGATAAACCGTTAACTTTTGTCCTAAACGTAACACACTATTCTTTTTAAGTTTATTCCAGCTAGCGAGTTCATTAATGGTTACATCGTACTCTCGGCTTATATCCCATAAAGTATCGCCATTTTTAACCGTATGCGAGAGCTTCTTTTGACTATTGTTATTCACCGCCATACGCATTTGCTTTGGTAAGTGTTTACTATTGATTGCACCGTCACTTAACGGCACTAATAATTGCTGACCAATACGAATGGTATTTGACTTTAGTTTATTGAGTGATTTGATAGCACTGGTGCTGGTGGCAAACTTTTTCGCAATCACCGATAAACTGTCACCGCTTGCGACAATATATTGTTGCCAACGCAGACGATCTTTCATCGCTGTTTTAGCTAATAATTGTTGAAACTGCTCAACTTTATCTGTTGGTAATAATAAAAAGTGAGGACCATTTGGATCCGTTGCCCAGCGATTAAAACCTGGATTTAAACGATATAATTCAGTCAGGCTAATATCAGCCATATCCGCGGCCAGTGCTAAATCAATTTGTGAACCTACATCAACCGCTTCAACAACTTGTGCATTGATAATCGGGTTCCACTTTATCCCAAAGTCATCTTGGCGTTTTAATAAGTCTGATAATGCTAATAGTTTTGGTACGTAGGTGGTGGTTTCACTGGGTAAATCAAGAGACCAAAAATCAGTAGGCAAGTGCTTTTTACGGTTCTTTTTTATGGCGCGTAATAAACGCCCTTCACCTGAGTTATAGGCCGCGATGGCGTTGAGCCAATCACCCTCTAAGGTTTTATGTAAATAAGATAGATAATCAAGCGCCGCACGGGTTGATTGTACAATGTCACGACGACCGTCGTACCACCAGTTTTGCTTTAAATCAAAACGCTCACCAGTTTGTGGCATAAATTGCCAAATACCTGATGCACTGCGGTATGAGTAGCCAAATGGATCAAAGGCACTTTCAACAATCGGCAGCAATGCAATTTCGATTGGCATATCGCGTTTTTCAATTTCTTCTACAATAAAATGTAGATAAGGCTCAGCACGTTTTGAAATACGGTCTAAATAAGCTTGGTGTCTTGCGTAGTAATTACGCTCAGTGACGACAGGGCGATTTTGCGGGACTTCAATCGATAGTTGATAACGAATACGCTCCCATACATCATCAAAAATAGGTGCTTCATCTACATCATTTACTTGGTGATATTGCGCATTGATCATCAACGCTTCGCTAATATCATTTGGGCTTGCGCCTTCAAGTTGCGATTGTTCTGGGTGATTAGCAACTAGGTCATCAGGTTGTGTTGATGTTAATGTTTGACATCCACTTAGCACTAGTGCTAAGGCTAAAACAAGGGGGGATTTATTCATAAATACCAATGCATCAGGTAAAAAACTCGGCGAATACTACCTGTAATGAGATAACATTGCCACTTTTTGACTATCTAAAATCGTAATAATCAACTATCTAAAAATTTAATTGCTTGATTATTATTAGATTGTTTTTTAAAAATGGTCTTTCCAGATTCTAAGACCTGCAAAGTTTTGCCAAGGTTCATTATTTTGTAAGGTGTTTTTTGTACTCGGATTATATGTTTCAGGTAAGCGCTTTAGTATTCCAGTAATATCAGTTCGCATAAATGGGTTTATTTTTAGCTCTAATGCGAGTGTACTTGGTAAGGTAATTTGATTATTTTGACGCTGAATATCTACCCACTGTGCGTACTCAATTAAATCGCGGTTGCTAGGTTCCACCGCCAACGCAAAAGCTAAATTTGCCTGCGTGTATTCATGGGTACAATAAATTTCACATTCAGGCGGTAATTTTTTTAATTTATCAAAAGAGTGCTGCATTTGCTCAGCGGTTCCTTCAAATAAACGCCCACAGCCACCGCTAAATAAAGTATCACCTGTAAAAGCAAGCACAGGATTAGTGTAACAAATATGATCTAAGGTATGTCCAGGTGTTGTTATGATGGTAAATTCCGTACCAAGTACGGTTATCTTATCCGCGTCCATTAATGGTTTTGTGATCCCTTTAAATGGACTATTGTGTGGGCCGTATACATCAATACCTACAAATTTTTCACACAAAGTGGCTACGCCATCAGTATGATCATAATGATGATGGGTAACTAAAATACCCGCTAAGGTCAAACCTGCTTGGTTTAAATAAGTTAACACTGGTTCAGCTTGACCTGGGTCAACTACCCATGCTTGCGAACTTGTAGGGTCGCTAAGGCACCAAATGTAATTATCAGAAAAGGCTTTAATTGCTTTGACTTGCACCATGTGACATTGCTCTATAAAGTGACGATATCAAACAGTATAACGAGCTCAGCGTATGAAACCAGCCCTTAGTTTTCAAGAAGGACCCAAACCACTGTCGTGGCAAGAGTTTCCTCATGGTGACTATTTACGTAGTGATATAGAACGTAAAATGGCCAAGTGGTTACCGCGAATGTTTGGCTATCACATGTTAAAACTCGGTAATCTCAGTGGCGAACTTAATACCAGTAAAAGCACCATTAAACACCAAGTCTGCGTAGCAGAGTCAGGACCATTTACAGGTGTTGTTGCCGATATAGATGAGCTCCCTTTTTACGAGCACAGTGTTGATGCCTGTATATTAAGCCATTGCTTAGAGTATCACACCGATCCGCATCATATATTACGTGAAGCACATCGCACCTTAATACCAGGTGGCTATATGGTGATCACCGGGTTTAACCCATTTAGTTTATGTGGACTGGCGCAATTGTTGCCCTTTAGCGGTCAAAAGTTGCCATGGACGGGACGCTTTTTTACTCCCGCACGAGTAAAAGATTGGCTTAACCTATTAGGTTTTGAAATAGTCAGTGATGAACGTTTTATTTATTCGTCATTAGCACGAGGCAACCGTTTATCGCGGTTTGCGCCATGGCGACGTTTTACCAAGCAATATCTAAAACCCATGGGAAGTGTGTATATGTTGGTCGCTCGTAAACGAGTTGCGCCTTTGACACCCATAAAGCCTAAATGGCACGCTCGTCCACAGTTTGCTCCAGTAAAAGGAGCGGGTTTACGGCAAACCTCAAAGCAACACTGTGAGCGGAAGCGTTAAATAACGCTGACTGTTTTGCTGTGCTTTTGGTAATTGGCCTGCGCGAATATTCATTTGTATTGCTGGGTGCAATAATTTAGGCGCACTGAGTGTTGCATCACGGGCGCTACGGGTTGTTATGTAATCTTGCTCAGAGGCTTGTAGATGAATATTACTGGTGCGCTGCTCGAGTACCGATGTTTTGTTGGCAAGCGGGCGATCACCCGGCTGATAGTCGTGGCACATCCATAAAATAGTTTCATCGGGCAGGGCTAAAATACGTTGCAGTGACTGATAAAGCGTTTTGGCACTGCCACCTGGGAAATCACAGCGTGCAGTACCGCTATCGGGCATAAAAAATGTGTCACCAACAAACAAGTTGCCTTCAATTAAATAACACACACTGTCTGGAGTATGACCTGGTGTCGCTAATACAGTAACCTTGTGTGCGCCCAGTGCAAAATGCTCGTTATCAGTAAATAGCTGTTCAAATGGGCTGCCATCACATGGCATATCAATATTATACAGGCGGCTAAAATGCTCCTGCACTTGTATTATTTTTTTACCGGTTGCTAACTTGCAAGGATGATATGTCGCAAGTTGCTGCTTTATATAACTGGCGGCAGTAATGTGATCTGCATGGGCGTGGCTTTCTAAAACCCACTCAAGAATAAGTTGGTTATCGTTTATATGGGCAATGATCTCGTCGGCGGTCTGAAAACTTAACGTACCGCTAGCAGCATCAAAGTCAGCAGGGACATCGATCAACATGGCAGATTTAGTGGTTTGGCAAGACACTAGATAAGTAAAGGTAGCACTTTGCTGATGAAAAAAAGACTCGATCGAGATTGCCATTTAACAACTCCATTATTTAATATATCCAAAGCTTATATCATATAACTAAGTTGTTAAATGGTTTATGATGAATTACCTACTAATATTATTCAGGGTTGTAACCTTCATCGACTAATAAATCTTTACTGCCAGCGGCATCACGCGCCAAATCATCAACAATTTCATTGTATTTATTGCCGCTATGACCTTTTACCCACTTCCAAGTCACATTATGACGGGCGCAGGCTGCATCAAGACGCTGCCATAAATCGACATTTTTAACTGGTTTTTTAGCAGCCGTTTTCCAGCCTCGCTTCTTCCAGTTAGCAAGCCATGATTCAATACCTTGTTTCACGTATTGGCTGTCGGTGGTGAGGTTTATCTCACACGGGCGGTTTAAACTCTCAAGAGCAACAATTGCTGCGAGCATTTCCATTCGGTTATTGGTGGTGAGGGTATAGCCTTGGCTTAATTTTTTTTCGTGGTCATTATAAAACATAAAAATACCATAACCGCCGGGGCCCGGATTACCTAAACATGAGCCATCGGTGTAAATCTCTACGGTTTTTTGCACTGTTTTCCCTTGATCTTATGTACAATAAAGTGATTATAGAAAGATACCAGAGTCAGGCTAAATTCGATATGGCACGTAGACAAATAGTTTTAGATACAGAAACCACCGGCATCGACCCTAAACAAGGGCATCGTATTATTGAAATTGGCTGTGTGGAATTAGTGAATCGTCGTTTAACCGGCAATAACTTTCACGTTTATATCAACCCACAGCGCAAAAGTGACGAAGAAGCCATTGATGTTCATGGTATCACTAATGAGTTTTTACGTGATAAACCGTTATTCCATCAAATAGCTCAAGAGTTTCTCGACTATATTAAAGGGGCGGAGCTGGTAATTCATAATGCGCCGTTCGATGTCGGTCATATGGATAATGAATTTGCGTTGCTCAATCAAGGTTATCAAAAAACCCATGATTACTGCCAAGTTCTCGACACCCTCAAAATGGCGCGTGACTTGCATCCAGGACAGAAGAATAACTTAGATGCGTTATGCCGGCGTTATGATGTAGATAACGCTAAGCGTACCTTACACGGCGCACTACTGGATTCTGAGATCTTAGCTGACGTTTATTTAGCGATGACGGGGGGGCAGGTAAAGCTCAATCTTAATCAAAATAAAAATCAAGGCAGTGAGCAACAACAAAAAGAACTGCGTCGTTTAGATTCAAACCGTCCACCGCTGGTGGTCTTACAAGCCAACAATGATGAGCAACTCGCTCACGAAGAGCGATTAAATATAGTCAACGAAGCCGGTGGTCAATGTATATGGCGCGCCGAATAAGGCAAAACATGAGAAGCATAATGTTAGTTGTGTGTTTGGTTATGATGTTACCAAACACCAGCAGTGCAACAAATGAAGATAAAATAACCTTACTGCAGCGCGATGGGCGGCAAAATGAAATTCCTTTACTGGAAAATCGTTTTCGTATTGATTATAAAGTTGACGAAATCACCTTATTATTTTTTCGCAAGCCCGGTGCACCAGCAGTGGTATTGGTAAAACCCGATGGCAGTAAATATTATGCAACCTCGGCGAGAAAAGATGACAACCTACAATGGTTTGATGAGCTAAGTTATGATCTGATTACTATTAAGCAGCCAATGCCTGGGCCTTGGCAGGTCGTTGGTAGTATTTTGCCGAAAAGCCGGATTGTGGTGTTAGGAGAAGTAGAATTACAAGCCGAACCATTACCCCCATTACTGTTTCGTGGCGAAACAGTTAAAATTACAGGGCAAATACTAAATGATGGTGAGCCGATTCAAGTGGGCTTGTTTCGGGATGTGGTCAGTTTAAATGTTGACTTTATTAGCACCAATAACAGTGACTTTGCAAACTTTGGCGCTGGCACTCAGAATGTTGCTGAATTTAAAGACGATGGCCGTGGTTTCGATGAGCGCCCTAAAGATGGTATTTTTACCGGTGAATTTAAATTAGTTTTCCCAGCCGGACAATGGCGACCAGAGCTATATATTGAAACCCCATTATTAAAGCGCACCGTGGTGCAAGATCTTATCGAAGTTAAAGAACCCCCCTTTAGTTATGAAATCGCCTTAGCCGAAGATGACCTGCAAGAACATCATTTAACTATTACCCTCGATAACCAAATAGTGCAACCAGAGACGGTATTGATCCAAGGTAAAATTTATTACCCTAATAATGAAGAGCAAATGTTTACGCTTGATGCTAAAAACAGTTTGACCCGCCAGCTGACGATTAAAAATTATGATTGGGGGCGATACAGTGTTGAACTGTCTGTTTTTGGCACTAATGTGAATGGCCGTGAATTTATGGCAACTTTACCGACCTATAAATTTGAAATCGAGCGGCCAATTGAAGTGGTGCCTGAATTACCAGCACCAATTATTACCCCAGCACAGCAACAAGAAATAGAAAGAGTTGCTAAGGAAGCCGAATCAATGGCAACAATTACATTTATTAGTTTAATTGTTGGCGGGAATTTACTGGTTTTGCTGTTGGGTTGGTTAGCAATTCGTGTATTTGTGCAGAAAAAATCAATCATGCCGAAAATCAACTTACCATTTTTGAAGAAAAAAACAGCAGTTGAAAATGAGCCGCAAAGTAATGAAAAAAAAGAACTCGACAAAAATGGTTCAAAAAGTGATAGATCCGGTGAAATTTTAAACCTTTCGATGTCAGATGACTAAAAAACCTGTAAAAAAACAAAAAAGCCCTTGACGAAGTAGGGGTTGGTTCGTATTATTCACGCCGCTGTCAGGGGAGACTCAGACAGCAACGAAAATGTGGAGTGGTAGTTCAGTTGGTTAGAATACCGGCCTGTCACGCCGGGGGTCGCGGGTTCGAGTCCCGTCCACTCCGCCAATTTTCGACAATTTGTAAGTACACGCTGGAGTGGTAGTTCAGTTGGTTAGAATACCGGCCTGTCACGCCGGGGGTCGCGGGTTCGAGTCCCGTCCACTCCGCCAACACTTACACAACATATGGTTGTAAAACATATTCTTATTATGGAGTGGTAGTTCAGTTGGTTAGAATACCGGCCTGTCACGCCGGGGGTCGCGGGTTCGAGTCCCGTCCACTCCGCCAATAAGAAAAAATAACAGTTTAAATATGCGCTGGAGTGGTAGTTCAGTTGGTTAGAATACCGGCCTGTCACGCCGGGGGTCGCGGGTTCGAGTCCCGTCCACTCCGCCAACTATTTAAACAATGTTATATTACAAAATTTGTATGCTGGAGTGGTAGTTCAGTTGGTTAGAATACCGGCCTGTCACGCCGGGGGTCGCGGGTTCGAGTCCCGTCCACTCCGCCAACAAATTAAGTAATAACAAGTATAATGATATCTCTGCGGAGTGGTAGTTCAGTTGGTTAGAATACCGGCCTGTCACGCCGGGGGTCGCGGGTTCGAGTCCCGTCCACTCCGCCACTTGATATCAGTAATAAAATTAGTAAGTGCATTACCCCATGCACATACCACTGCGGAGTGGTAGTTCAGTTGGTTAGAATACCGGCCTGTCACGCCGGGGGTCGCGGGTTCGAGTCCCGTCCACTCCGCCACTTGTTATTTCCTCAATAACAAGCTTATAAAATCCTTATATACCTATTGCAATAAAACATACTTTAGCTATCAGCTATCAGCTATCAGCTATCAGTTATCTTATCTGAACTTGACAAAGAACATAATAAAACCTGCAATCTTGATCAGAATTACAGGCTTATAATTAAACTTCTAGTCAGCTTTAATATTAGCCTTGTGGGCCAAAGCGTTCTTTTAAGTAGGTATCTAAAAAGTTTAGATACGCGTTGGAGGCACTGATACGGTTTTCTTTTTTGCTAAAACCATGACCTTCATCGTCAAATAATACATATTCGACCGGTACGCCATTGGCTTTCACTGCGGCAACTAATTCATCACTTTCTATCTGTAATACGCGCGGATCGTTGGCGCCTTGAATAACCATTAATGGTTTGGTGATATTCTTAGCATGGAATAGCGGTGAGATTGCACGATGACGCTCGCCGTCCGTTGCAGGGTCGCCCATTTCATCGTACAACGCTTTTTTAAAGCTTTCCCACCACGGTGGAATTGAGTTGAGCGTTCTTACCCAGTTGGTGACACCAAAAATATTAATGCCCACTTTGAATTCTTCAGGCTCAAAAGCAAGCGCTGCTGCGGTCATGAAGCCACCGTAGCTGCCACCTATGATACCGATTTTTTCTGCATCGACCCAATCTAAACTTTGTAAGTGCTTTTTACCGTAAACAATGTCTTGTAAGTCGTCGGTGCCGTGTTTTTTATCATCTAAATGAAAAAAGGTTTTACCATAGCCTGAACTGCCACGGTTATTAACCGCAAAAATAGCATAGCCATGATTGACTAAGTGTTGTTGCATTGCACTGTAACCAGTGCGGCTTTGGCCACCTGGACCACCGTGCACCCAAATTAGCGCTGGCACTTTATTATTGCTATTGGCTTGCTTGGGTTTATAAAGTACGCTGGGTATCTCTAAACCGTCAAAGCTTTTAAAGCGCACTATAGTGCTTTCAACTAAATCATTTTGATCTATCTCTTTGCTTAAAGTATTACTTAATTGCTGTGCCTTATCACTACCCACTTGCCAGACAAACAGGTTACTTGGCGAGGTATCTGAATTTAAGTAAAACGCCATGCTTTTTTCATCTGCAGAAAAGTTAACACCACGTAAGTTACCTGTGGGTAACTGAGGCATCGCAATCTCTTGGTCTGACTGGGTATCAATCACCGTGACTTTAGTGCTGGCATCGGCATTGACACCGCTGACTTGATAACGCCCTGATTTAGAAAAATAAATGAAGCTGACATCCCAATTATCTTTTAATACAGGGCTATGCTCCTCTGAGGCCAACTCATAACGCCACACTTGTGAAAACTCGCCTTTAGCATCCGTTGAGTAGTATAAGTATTTACTATCAACAGAGAAGGTTTCAGGCGTGTATTGAGCTGGTGTATTGTGTTTTGAAATTAGCTGTGGTTTGAGGGTCTTTTTATAGGTATCGAGAATAAATGTGTCGCTGTCTTTATTGGTGTTATTTTTAGATAGTGCGATATAGCGGCCATCGGGGCTGATTGCTCCGACATCTAAACCAAGCGTATTTTGATAAACAGGGGTGATTTTATAGGTTTTACTATCAACGCGGTATAAGTCCATAAATTTAGCATCGCGCTGGTTACTAGTAATAAAAAACTCGCTGCTATCTTCTGTAAATCCTGCAAAGCTTGCGCGGGTTTCATCGCCGGGGGTTAAATCTGTTATTGACCCGTCAAGTTCACGGACGTAGACGTGAAAGCGCTCATTGCCGCCAGAATCTTTGGTAAAGAGGACCCTTTCATCATTTGGGAAGTAACGGACAGGGTAGGTGCTATCCTGAAAATTGGTTAAGCGGGTTTTGTTGCCTGTTTTTGCATCTACTTCATACAAGCTGTAAATACCACTTTCATCAGAGCTTACCAGTACTTTATCGCCATTGGGTGAAAAGCTACTGCCCATAATTGCGGTCGTATCAAAGAAGGTTTTAGCATTATAGGTGCTAACTTGCTGAGTTTGCTGCGACTGTACTGTGGTGACGGCTGTTGTTGAGGTTGATTGGCTACAACCGCTCAAGGCAATACTGATTGCACAGGCGAGTGCGGCAAATTGCAATTTTTTGTTCATAGTACATTCCTTGGTTTATTGTTATCTAATCATATTTTTACCGGTTTTAGTGTTGCCCTAACCCTATTTTAACGCAAGTTTTTAGCTGATTTTAACTGCAACAAAGTGTTACAAAGCCTGTATCGTTAAAAATACAGCCTACGTTATAATACTCACTCATATAAAAGGCTCTCTCATATAAAAGGAAAGTGATGATTGAAGTTAGTGGTTTACACAAGCAATTTGCCCAAAACATCCTATATAAAGATTATCGCATCAGCTTTACAGCACCGAGGGTATGTATTGAAGCGCCGAACGGTCAAGGTAAAACCACGCTGCTAATGATGCTTGCTGGACTTGAGCAACCACAAAGTGGACAGATATTATTTGCAGGCAAGGTGTTGTCTGAGCCTTATAAACAGGTAGCAATTGCCAGTGATCGCATCGCGCTGCCTGAGTTTTTAACCGCGAAACAAATTATCAATTTAACGGTTAGCAGTTTAGGCTGCGATTGGCCGACAGCGCTTATCAGCGGCTTTAATTTTTCAGATTTTTTAGCGACTCGTTTTGATGCGTTGTCATCGGGTAATCAAAAAAAGTGCCAATTAATTTTAGCGTTAATGCGCGGTGCGCCGTATTTGTTACTAGATGAGCCCAGTGCGGCACTTGATCAAGCCAGCATTATATATTTACTTGGTTTACTAGATAATTATTTAGCAGATAAAGCGCATGGGCAAATCATTATCACTTGCCATGAGCCGGCGCCGTTTATCGAGCATGGCTTTGAGTGTGTCCCCTTATGAGCAAGCTAGGTATTAAGCTTGAGATTGCACAATATCGCTCATTTATGCAGTATCGTTATCAGGCCTATAAAATTGAGCTGGCACAACTACTACAGCAACTTAAAAACTTCGGCTTATTATTTTTAGTGGTACTTGGCTCAGCCATGCTTGGAATGATTTTGCTGTTATTTTTAGGTCTGGGCAAAATCATCGACAGCATAGATGCGCCGCAATATGGCGCTCAAATGGCGTGGCTGTATCTATTACTGCAAAGCGTGATGCTCAGTGCAATGAAATCAGCCATTCAAAATAGTCAGCAGCGGCTCTTTCAACGCACTATTGTAAGGTCAAACTGGCTTAAGTTAATGGATATAAAACTATTGCTTTTAAGCAATGGCTGGTTGCTAGCAAGTGCTGTAATTGCGCTGGATTTAAACTATTCACAGTGGCTACGAGCACCCCATTTTGTGCTGTTTATGTTACAGCAGTTTAGCCTCGGTGTACTGTGTTTGTACAAGCCAAGAGCATTAATATATGGCTTAGTATTTACTGCTATTTTAGTCTTGCTACCGATTAATATAGCGCCGTTAGCCTATCACTGTGGCTTTATTATATTATTTGCGCTGAGCATGTTGTTGCCAGCATTTTCGCTGAGCGACCGGTTATCGGTCAATGCATTATCTACTTTTTGGCTGAGCTTTTTTATGCAACATAGCAGGGTACTAGTATGGCGAGTGGCTTTATTGTTGTGTGTATTTATGGCAATCACTACTTTGCTCAATGAGCGTGCTGATTTAGAGGCTATATTTAGTGTGATAGCCGCCGCTTTTATGGTGTTGTTTACCAGCTCACTGCAATTTGATTGTGGCAAGCTACATGATAAGTACCAGCTATTTTTTCAAGCAAATAACCAATCGCGGCTGTTTTTTATCAGCCAATTTATGCCAAGTTGCTTGTTCTTTTTGATAACACTTAGCAGCTATCTGTTGTTTGTCGCTCAAATAGAGTGGCTATTACTGAGCCTGAGTGTTGGCTGGGGTACATTACAATTATATATAGCACAAAAAAAACCAGCGCATTATGCGCTGGTTTGGATGATCACAACAGGCGGGCTGTTGGCTGTGTTAACTTAATATGTTAAGCAGCATTCGCCTTTTTTGCCGTGTTATTACGTGCAGCTTTGCCTGCTAATAAATCTGCAGGGTCAAAGTCGTCAACGTTAATAACATCTAAACGTGCTTTTTCAACGCTTGCTAGCTGATCAGCCTCTGCTTGCGTTAAAATACCCGCTTCAAGTCCCATCTGAGCAACTTTATCAAGCTGGAAGAAAGGCAGTTTAACGCCTTTTTCACGACATACCTTATCAAATAAAGGTTCAACAGCTAGCACGTCTTTAAGCGTTTGCTCTTGACGACCAACTAAGTTAAGTGGTTCATTTGTTAAGTATACGTAGCTTGCTAAACGGTTACGTGTTTCGCTAGGTACTTGTAAAATTTGTGCTAATTTATGCTCAAGTTTATCAGTCGGTTTACGAACTGGACGACCGAACGGGAACAACATCAACTTAAGTGCTGCACGAAGCGGAGCTGATGGCATATTGTTAATTAAATCAGCAAGTGCACGTTGGCAGTGGTAAAGGTGATCTTGACAGCTCCATTGTACAAGCGGTAAATCTTCTTTTTTACGGCCTTCATCGTTATAACGTTTCAGCGTTGCAGACACTAAATAAAGGTAACTAAGCAAATCACCTAAACGAGCGGAAATACGCTCTTTACGTTTTAGTGAGCCACCAAATACAGCCATGCTAATGTCAGACATCAATGCAAGTGACGCACTAAAGCGCGACGCAGTACGGTAAAACTCAGCTGTTTCGTCTTTAAATGGTGTAGTTGCAAAACGGGCTCCGGTAAAGCTCATCCACTTAGTACGTACAAGGTTAGACATAGTAAAGCCGATGTGGCCCATTAATGCTTTATCAAATACCGCTAGCGCTTCTTCACGATCTTCGATTGCGCAGGCACCCAATTCAGTCAGTACAAATGGATGGCAGCGAATGGCACCTTGACCGTAAATAATCATATTACGGGTCAAGATATTTGCACCTTCAACAGTGATGGCAATTGGTGCACCTTGATAGCCACGACCTAAATAGTTATTTGGCCCAAGCATAATACCTTTACCGCCGTGAACATCCATTGCATGATTGGTTGAATCACGCATTTGCTCGGTCAAATGGTATTTAATGATTGCCGAAACAACCGATGGCTTTTCGCCTAAATCAACCGCACCAGTTGACATGCTAACAGCCGCATCTGAGCTGTACGCATAACCTGCTAGTTTTGCTAGTGACTCTTCAACACCTTCCATTTGGCCAATAGGTAAACGGAATTGACGACGAATACGGCTGTATGCACCACTTGCAAGTGCAATTGTTTTAATACCACCCGTTGAGTTTGACGGCAATGTAATAGCACGACCAACCGATAAACATTCAACCAGCATGCGCCAGCCTTGGCCGGCCATTTCTGGTCCACCAATAATGTAATCAAGCGGTACGAAAATGTCTTTACCACGAGTAGGACCATTCTGAAATGGTACATTTAGCGGGAAATGACGACGACCAATTTCAACACCTGGCATGTCTGTAGGAATAAGTGCACAAGTAATACCTGGCTCTTTAACATCGCTTAGTAGACCATCTGGGTCTTGTAGTTTAAACGCCAGACCTAATACTGTCGCAACAGGCGCTAGCGTAATATAACGTTTGTTCCATGTTAGGCTAAGACCAATGACTTCTTCGCCTTCCCACATACCTTTACATACCACACCATAATCTGGAATGGCGCTGGCATCAGAGCCTGCTTCTGGTGAAGTTAAGGCAAAGCATGGGATCTCTTGACCACTAGCAAGGCGAGGTAAGTAATGATCTTTTTGTTCTTTAGTACCATAGTGCTGTAACAATTCGCCCGGACCTAATGAATTAGGAACGCCTACAATTGATGAAAGCAGGGTAGATTTACTGGTTAACTTTTGCAGTACACACGATTGTGCAAAGGCAGAAAATTGCAGGCCGCCATATTCTTTTTTAATGATCATGGCAAAGAATTTATTATCTTTTAGGTATTGCCAAACATCTTGTGGTAAATCGGTTAACTCATGAGTTGCTTCCCAGTCGTCCAACATACTACATACCACCTCAACTGGACCATCGATAAAGGCTTGCTCTTCGATTGTCAATTTAGGCATTGGGTATTGGTGTAATTTGTTCCAATCAGGACGGCCGCAAAAAAGATCGGCTTCCCACCATGTTGTACCCGCATCAATGGCTGATTTTTCAGTTTCAGACATAGTTGGAGTAACTTTTTTAAACATGGCAAAAATAGGTTTAATAATATATTGCTGACGAATGCCAGTAACAGACAATGGCACTGCAATGATCAAGAAGATCAACCAGCTAATTGCGCCAAATGCACCTGCAAAGGTACCAATGACAAGTGTTGCGATGGAAACGCCAAGGGCAGTATTCCAGCTCGCTCTGTGGTAACTCGCGATGCTGAGCAGCACGATTAAACCAAGTGTAAATATGAGTGTCATGTATTCAATCCTTAATAGAGGTCAGACCACCTTTAGTTAGAGTAGCGCTAGAGTGAATAATTATCAAGTAGCTTAGTGAAAATATCAGTGACTGTTATTTTGTAATCTGTGCACATCAGCATACGGATAAATGTGTGATTCGTCAGTATGATTTATTTGAGAAAAAATTAAGCTGTTTTCTTGCTTGCCTTGCCCTTGCTTATGTTTAACAATGCCGCTAAGGCCTAAGTTACGGGTTTACGCTTTTTAAAAAGCAGTATTTTAAAAGTATAAAAATTTTTGAAAGGTTAATTTATTTTATGTGTGAGTTGCTTGGCATGTCGGCGAATGTGCCTACAGATATTTGTTTTAGTTTTTCAGGGCTGTTAGAGCGCGGTGGTAACACAGGTCCGCATAAAGATGGCTGGGGCATTACTTTTTATGAAGGGAAGGGGTGTCGTACTTTTAAAGATCCTGAGCCTAGCTGTCAGTCTGAAATTGCCAAGTTAGTAAAGGCCTATCCCATTAAAAGTGTCTCGGTGATTAGCCATATTCGCCAAGGTAATCGTGGCCGTGTCTGTCTTGAAAATACGCATCCTTTTACCCGTGAGTTGTGGGGCAGGGAGCTGACCTACGCGCATAATGGTCAGCTTTCGAATTATCATGATTTAAAACCTGAATATTATCGGCCAGTGGGTAATACCGACAGTGAACTGGCGTTTTGTTGGTTACTCGATCAAATTCGTGAAAAATACCCTAAACGTCCAGCTAATATGGCGTCAGTGTTTCGTTATGCGGCAAAGCTTGCACACACTTTACGTGAAAAAGGTGTGTTTAATATGTTGCTGACTGATGGTGTGTATGTGTTAGCGTATTGTACTAATAATTTGCATTGGATCACCCGCCGTGCGCCGTTCGGTAAGGCTACGTTAATTGATGCAGATATGGTGGTAGATTTTCAACAAGAAACTACGCCAAATGATGTCGTAACGGTGATCGCTACTCGGCCACTGACCAACGATGAGCGTTGGCAAAAAATGGAACCAGGTGAATTTGCGTTGTTTAAAATGGGTGAGTTAATTTAGCCGTCAGTTTTAACGTTTGAACTTAATTAATGTGGTTATAAGCTGAAAAGCCCAAGTTATGATCGTCACACTTGAGCCTTTCGTCTTGCATCTTGAAAGCAATTTATTCTGGTGTTATTTCGTTTTTAACTTCTTCAGGTAATGCAACTGGGTTGGTTACCGTGAACGAGTTAAGTTGCACTTCAAATTGTTCTACGCCTTTTTCGCCTTTCCACATCCTGACTAGCATGTAATCCATTTCAGGGGCGAACCATGCAAGCGCTTGGCGTTTATCATTATCATATAAGCGTTTTACTTTGATCGCTTCGATATTACCGATTGGTAGGGAAATAGTCTCTTTACCAACGACCTCAAAGTTATACTCACGGCAGTTGCCTTTTTTATCAACTAACGGATACGAAAAGCTGGTTTTACCCATTTTTAATTCTTCGCGCACTTGTACTTGGTATGAAATTGAGTCTTGAAATTGCTCAGACCACTCACACTCAATGGGGTATTTACTTTCACTGCTGTTTACGAGTTTTTTAGTGTGGTCAAATTGCAGTGTATATTCTTTATCCGGGCCTGTGCCTGTGCGGATCATGCTATAACTTTCAGGCGTGATTTTTTTGTCGCTGAAAGTAAAATTTGATGTTTCTTTGCGTGAATCTGAGAATATCATCCACTCAATGTCACTGTGGTAGCTAACTTGGTAACTGTTATCTGCTAGTTTTTTTAATGTGCGGACGCCTTGACCATGGTTTTCGCCTTTGCGCAAAATATCATAGTTAGCTTCAAATTGAGTAAGTTCACCAGCAATTAAACTAGTAGGAAGTAATAAAGTGCCCGCACAGAATAGCAAGGCACTTAGTTTTTTATTCTGGGTAGTGCGCGCCGTGTGCAGGAAGTTGTTTTTTGTCAAGAACTGCATAATCTGCTTCCATAGTAAGTCGTTGTTCACTGAACCACTTGACCACCAAAGGGTAAATTATATGCTCTTGTGCATGCACGCGTTTTGCTAATGTGTCAGCAGTATCATCTGCCAGCACGGGTACTTTGGCTTGAAGAATGACAGGACCACCGTCTAATTCTTCAGTAACAAAGTGCACACTTACGCCATGAATGTCATCTTTTGCATCAATTGCTCTTTGGTGGGTATTCAGCCCCTGGTACTTAGGCAACAAAGAAGGATGAATGTTCAACATTTTTCCTTTAAATTTTTGCACTAAGTTAGGAGTAAGAATACGCATAAACCCAGCTAATACAACTAGATTTGGTGCAAAAGAATCAATAACGTTCATTAATTGCGCATCGTAGGCTTCGCGCGAGTCAAAATCTTTATGGCTGAGCACTGCTGTTGCAATGCCCGCTTGCTTTGCTCGCTCAAGGCCATAAGCGTCTGCTTTATTACTAATTACAGCCGCTATGTTTGCATTTATCTCGCCGTTATTACAGGCGTCAATGATGGCTTGTAAATTAGAGCCACTACCTGAAATTAAGACTACTAGACGAGCAGGGGCCATTAATCACGGCCGCCTAGGATTTCTACTTGCTCTTCGCCAGCTTTAGCATCATGGATCTCACCAAGGTGCCAAGCATTTTCGCCAAGCTCTTTTAAGATGCTTAAGCTTTGCTCAAGTTTGTCAGCTGGCACAACCAATACCATACCTACACCACAGTTAAATGTGCGGTACATTTCGTGGGTGGTGATGTTACCGTTTTCTTGTAACCAATTGAAAATACCAGGCCACTGCCAGCTATCACCTTTAACTACTGCTTTTGCAGACTCTGGTAATACGCGTGGGATATTTTCCCAAAAACCGCCGCCAGTAATATGCGAAAGAGCATGAACATCTACTTGCTTGAACAGCTCAAGTAATGGTTTAACGTAAATACGTGTTGGTTCAAGCAGAGTTTCGCCTAATGTTTTACCTTCAAATTCAGCACTTGTATCAGCATTTGATACTTCAAGTACTTTACGAATTAATGAGAAGCCATTTGAATGCGGGCCGCTTGATGCAAGCGCGATTAGTTGATCACCAGCAGCTACTTTTGTGCCATCGATGATATTTGCTTTTTCAACTACGCCAGTACAAAAACCAGCCATGTCGTAATCTTCGCCTTCGTACATACCTGGCATTTCAGCAGTTTCGCCACCAATTAATGCACAACCAGAGATCTCACAGCCTTTACCAATGCCTGTTACTACGTCTGCGGCAGTATCAACATCAAGTTTGCCTGTTGCATAATAATCTAGGAAAAATAATGGCTCAGCACCTTGAACGATAAGGTCATTTACACACATTGCAACTAAATCGATACCTACAGTATCGTGTTTTTTAAGGTCGATAGCTAAGCGTAACTTAGTACCAACACCATCAGTGCCTGCAACAAGTACTGGTTGCTTATAACCAGCTGGGATTTCGCAAAGTGCGCCAAAGCCACCAATTCCGCCCATAACTTCAGGACGACGGGTTTTTTTAACTACGCCTTTAATACGCTCAACAAGTGCGTTACCGGCATCGATATCTACGCCCGCGTCTTTATAACTTAGAGACTGTTTTTGTTCGCTCACAGGATTTCCTCAAAAAAGTTGCATGGTTTTGCATGTGTATGCTTAGAAACGCGCGTATTTTACAACAATTGCAAGGGCGCGGCTAGTTCAAATATGAGTTTACTATTATTGACAAGGACACTTGTCCGTATAATGACACAATAGATTTAGGTAGCAGGTGCTAGGTAGTTCCTAGCACCTAAAACCGAGTTCCTTTAGTATTAAGCCTTTGCAGTCAAAATTGCACGCAACGGCGCTGGGTAACCTTCAATGGTTTTACTAGTATCGTTTGGATCTAAAAAGTCGATCAGGGACTCGTTTTCCATCCAATCTGATTTACGTTGTTCTTCAAGCGTTGTAATAGCGCAGTCTTTCACTTGCACATCTTTAAAACCAACACGTTCCATCCAGAGTTTTAGCGCTGCCGTGCTCGGAATAAACCACACGTTACGCATCTTCGCATAGCGGTCAGTGGGCACTAGTACTGTGTTTTCATCGCCTTCAATGACTAAGGTTTCAAGCACTAATTCACCACCTGGGCGAAGCTGCGCTTTTAATTGTGCTAAAAAGTCGATAGGGGAACGACGATGATAAAGCACACCCATCGAAAACACCGTATCAAAGGCTTTTAACTCAGGCAGGGCTTCAACACCTAGCGGTAATAAATGCACGTTTTCATCTGGGTTAAAGTGTTTGATGGCTTGAAACTGACATAAAAATAAATCAGACGGATCAATGCCAACCACAAACTCAGCGCCTTCACCGCGCATCCGCCATAAGTGATAGCCAGAGCCACAGCCGATGTCTAAAACCGTGCGGCCTTTTAGCGGCTCAATATGCGGTAATAAACGGTCCCACTTCCAATCGCTGCGCCATTCAGTATCAATTTCAATACCGTGTAGGCTGAAAGGGCCTTTACGCCATGGCATCATTCGTTTTAATAAGTGTGTAACTTGTTTTTGTTCGCCGTCGGTCATTTCGCCAGGGGCACCAATTTCAACTTTGTCGATAATATTGACGTGTTTGGTCGCCACTTCAGGCAAGTTTTTTAACACTTTCTGCCATTTTGGTAAATCACCGTGACTGGCCTCTAATTGCCAGTGTTTTAATTGGCTAGGTAGCGTTTCCAGCCAGTGACTTAGCGGGCTTTGTGCGATTGCGGCGTAAAATTGGTTAAACCATTGAGACATTGAATTACTCTTTATATTTGTTACTTGATTGCTACCAGTGAGCAAAAATTAAAACATTGATACCACACTTGGGTTTGGCTAAAGCCAATATCGGTAAGTCGAGAAAGGTGAGCATTTAAAGTATCTGGGCGCATTACATTCTCAATGGCGGTACGTTTTTGGCTAATTTCTAATTCAGAATAACCATTGTGGCGTTTAAAATCGTGGTGCAAGTCAATTAGCAAGTTATCGCATTGCTCGTTCTCGCCTTTGATTTTTTCGCTTAACAGTAATACACCACCGGGTTTTAAATTCGCGTATATTTTTTCAAGCACGGCTTGGCGCTGTGCGGGTGGAATAAACTGTAAAGTAAAGTTCATGGCGACCACTGACGCGTTTTCAATATTTAGCTCATTAATATCACCAAGCGTCACTGTAACAGGCACTTCTGAGCGAAAGCCGTGCAAATGTAATTTACAGCGCTCAACCATGGCTTGTGAATTATCAACGGCAATAATATGGCAATTATCAGTGCGGATATTACGGCGCATGCTTAATGTTACTGCGCCAAGGGAACAGCCCAAATCATAAAGGTTTGAATTGCTTTGCGCATATTCACCGGCCAATTTACCCATCGTACTAACAATGGTTGCATAACCCGGAACTGAGCGCTGGATCATATCTGGGAAAACTTCTACTACATGTTGGTCAAAGCTAAAGTCTTTAACCGCTTGCTCAGTGGCATAAATGCTGTCTTTTATGTTCACACAAACAGTCTCTTGAAAAATAATAGGGCTATTTTAGCATTTTATGCTGGATAGTCAGTGATAATTTCAGTAGCTTGGCTAGAATAATGAATAACAAGTAGAAAAAGAGAAGTTTATGAGCAAAAGTAAAGTGATCAGCACAGATGATATATTGGCAACTCTTTGTCATTCTGTAACGAGTGTATTGTCATCGGCAAGTGGTAATAGTATTAGCTACTCAGCAATGGTACAAAAAATAACCCGCACCTGTATGCGTCCTGATATCGGTTGTTTTGTATTATTTGATGGCGGATTTACAGGACTGGTAATTACTAATTTCACCTCGCAAGCGGCGATGGAGATTTATCATGATTACATGCGTAATATGGGGATGCCTGAAGAAGAACTCGCTCACAGTCATTTATCTGACGATGTATCAAATGTACTCGGTGAATTGATGAACCAAATCGTTGGTGATTTTACTTCAAAGGTACGCGAGCAGTTACATACTTCAATTACCCAAAATCAACCGAAGATGATGGCCATCAACAAGCAAGTACAGATTTCGGTCGATACTACGATGGATAGACCGCAAGCACGGCGCGTGACATTTACCACCAGTAAACAAAATATCTTTTATTTAGAATTAGCAATGGATAAAACTGAGTTTATCAAATTGCACGATTTTGATATTGCTGAAGCTATTGACCCAGATGACATCATTGAAAACGAAGCAAAGCATAAAGCAGAAAAACAAAAAGCTGCTGATGATGCTGCTAAAGCAAGTGATTTAGATGACGACTTTATGGCAGAACTTGGTTTATAAAGCTACCAAGCTTTAAGCTTTAAATAACACAACAAAAGCGCGAGTTTACCTTGCGCTTTTTGGTTTGTGGTGCGGGCCTTAAGGGATTACTGATAAACCTCGTTGCAATATAAGAAGTAAGCAATGTTAGCGATAATGAGTTAAATGTAACTTTCTTATACCTTCAAGAATTAATGTGACGACCGCAAGCAAAATAGCTATGTACGTAAGCCAATCCTTTTGGTTGATAGTCTCGCCTAAAAGAATCGCCACTATTAATAGCAGCACAGGCTCAACATAAACGAGTAAACCAAAAAGGCTTAAATTTAAATAGGGGGCAGATAGGGATTGAAACGAAAGCGCTAGAGCACTAATCCCCCCAAGGCCTACTACTAAATAAAGCAATGTTAAATTTACGGTTAACTCCGTGACAACTTGTCCATTGGCAAAGATAAAATAACAGGCTATAGGAAGGCTCAAGAGCATATCAACCCATGTGCAACCAATGTTATTAGTGTTGGTTTTTTTTCGTAGCCAAAAATAAATAGGGTAACCTATGCATACAACCCAAACCGGCCACAAAAATGATTGAGAAACAATTAATAGATTTAAAATAGCTATGAGAGCAAATAAACATGCTACTTTTTGATGCGGGGTTAAACGCTCTTGAAAAGCAAGCCGTCCGATAATTACCATAGTAATTGGCATGATAAAGTAGCCTAATGAAACCGCTAAACCATATCCATTTACGGGTGCCCACATGAATAGCCATAATTGTACACCAACTAAAAAAGATGAAAGGAGCCGTGTTAGCCAAAAATACTTTTCATATCGCACCCTCGTATATATGCCCAGTACTAGTGGCCAGTAACCTTTTAGTAGAATAAAAACAGTTAAAAATGGCACCGTAAATAAAACTCGCCAACCATATGTTTCTTGACCTTGAAGTTCATTTAACAGTGAAGTGTAAGCAAACATTAGTGCAAAAAGTGCTGATGAAATTATATTTAAAGTAACTCCCAATGAAGTTTTAGTAGAGTTTTGCATAGTCGGTATATAGAAGAGATTAGGTGTGTATATTTTATTTCAATACCATTGATAAATGGGCTCTAAAAAAGTACTGTTTGCGAGAAAATTTATCACCTTGAGATATTATGAAACTAGATCGCTATGACTATGCGCTTTTAGAATTAGTCCAGAAAGATTGCCAAACTCCACTTCGAAAACTGGCTGAAGCGGTACATCTATCAACCGCCTCGGTGCAGCGCCGTATCCATAAACTCAGGGGAAGTGGTTATATTGTATCAAATGTGGCGATTTTAGACCCAGATAAGCTAAATCAAGTTATCACTATTTTAGTAGAAGTGGAGGTTAACAGGACACATATTTCTGAGCTTGAGCTACTAAAGCAACGTTTTTCAGGTCCTGAAGTGCAGCAATGCTATTATGTTACGGGTGCAGCTGATTTTGTACTGATATTAGTTGTGCCTAATATGCAGCGCTTTCAAGAGATTTGTGATAAGTTTTTTCATGAGAACGATAATATCAAATCATTTAGAACCACCGTTGTACTAGAACGCGTTAAATCGAGTTTAAATGTGCTTTAAATACACTTGTGGTGACAATCCATTATTTTATGATGGAATGATTAATATTTTTGAATAACTGACTCAAAATATTTTTGTTCAGATAGTGGATGAAAATCTGCAATTGCCTAGCGTATAACCCAAGTGGTTTATAAAACCACTTGGGTTATAGCAATTGAGTGTTTAGCGGATAATCATTTGCTCACGCTCAGGGCCTACAGACACCATACTTACAGGTACTCCCATCAGTGCTTCGATGCGTTCTACATAATGCTGCGCTGCAGCAGGCAGACTGTCGAAGGTACGACAACCGGTAATATCTTCATCCCACGCTGGCATGCTTTCATAGATTGGCGTTAAAGCCGCTGTTTGTGGCCAAATAGGGTTTTCGCTGTGATCGCCTGCATAACCAACGCAGATTTTTAAATCTTTCATGCCAGATAGGCAATCAATTTTGGTTAAAGCGATTTCAGTGGCTGCTTGTAATTCAACACCGTTACGGGTGGCAACTGCATCAAAATAACCCATATCACGTGGGCGGCCAGTCACTGCGCCATATTCGTTCGCGCTTTCACGAAAATTGTCTTGCTCTGCCATGGCGGTAACGAGTGTACCTGTACCAACAGATGAGCTAAATGATTTAGCCACAGCGATAACACGCTCAGGGCGCAAAGCTGGCAGCCCGCTGCCAATTCCTGCATAGGCAGCAGTCACGTTTGATGATGTAGTATACGGGTATTCGCCGTAAACTAAATCGCGGCCTGCGCCTAGTTGCGCTTCAAACAATAAGTTGGCATCTTGCTTTTGCAGTGCTTTTAAAGGCTCTGTTACATTACAAATAAATTCACGCCAAGGAGCGCTGACAGCTAATAACCACTCAGTCATTTGTTCAGCTGTTTGTGAAAAATCACAGCTTGGGTAAAGGGCTTTTAGCTGTGGCATTTTCCAATCCAGCATAAATTGAATACGCTCTAATAAAACGTCTGGCTGATTTAACCAGCCTACTAAAATGCCTTTTTTCATTACTCGGTCGCCGTATGCAGGTGCAATTCCTTGACGAGTAGAGCCGTAAGCAGCATCGCCTAAGCGCACTTCTTCGAGGGTATCTTCAAGGGCGTGTAATGGTAAGCATAACGTTGCACGATCAGAAATACATAATTTTACATCAACACCGGCGGCGTTAACTTCGGCTATTTCTTCGCTTAATGCGCCAGGGCTTATCACCATGCCTGGGCCTAGTACTGCAATACAATCAGGATTAAAAATACCGCTTGGTAATTGGTGTAGTTTAAACGTACCAAAGTCATTCACAACGGTATGTCCGGCGTTATTACCACCTTGAAAGCGAATGCTAGCAGATGCGTTCTCAGCTAGAAAATCGACGATACGGCCTTTGCCTTCATCACCCCAGTTTGCACCTACAACAACAATTGACGGCATAGTTTAATCTCCAAATTGATTGAACGAATATGGTATGCGCTCTATTAAAATAAGAGAAATTAATTATAATTATTATCTTGATAAGAATTTCATATCGATTTCACACCATTAAGGTCATAAAGATGCTAGATATTCACTGGTTAAAAACTTTTGTCACATTGGCTGAGTTAAAGCACTTTGGTAAAACAGCCAATGCGCTGCATATGACACAGCCAAATGTTAGCTTGCATATTAAGCAGTTAGAAAAAACGACACGGGTTAAACTGATAGAACGTAATCCTTTTAGTTTGACCCAAGCGGGTTTACGGCTATTAGAGTCTGGACAAAAAACCTTATGGGAATTACAGGTTTGCCAATCTGACTTAAATGCGATTAATGATCTCAGCCAAGGCACACTGACAATTGCCGCCAGTGATATAATTTCTCGTTTATTGTTGATTGAGCCTTTTCAGCTTTTTAAGCGCCAGTTTCCTGGCATTGACTTTACTTTGCTCAATACAACGTCTTCGCAAGCGTCAGCATTGGTTAAAAGTGCTGAAGCTGATTTAGGGTTTGTGATTGCCCAAAAAGAAAGTGAGCCGCTGCATTTTACGCAATTACAGCAGATAAAATGGTGTGCATTAGGTAATCATTTAAAGTTATGGCAGCAGGCCAAAAACGATAACAATGTTACATTGACTGAGCCGCCAACATTAATCTTACTCGGCCATGATACGCGAACCCGAGACTTGCTCGATAGTGCCTTGCCATCTTTAAACTTACCAAATTACCGGGTGATGGAAGTGGGCAGTGTCGATGCGCAAATTGATTGGGCTGAAGCGGGGTTTGGCGTTGCCATCGTGCCAGAGTTTTCCCTGCGCAGTAAAGCAAATCTAACTACTACAGTGACCGCATTACCGCAATTTCCAACTACCAGTTTAGGTTATATAGTGAGGCAAAATCAGGTACTTTCAAAAGCGATAAAGCAATTACTACATTGGGTAAATGAAGAAATCTCCCGTACTCATCTTGCATAGTATTTATATGTTAACTGTACGGCTATGTACTTTGTGATTCAGTTATTTTTATGTGTAAGGGTTTTTACCTTCAGCTACTAGTACACAAAAAATCCGTAAATCTAATTCGAGTTGATGGTAGCTTGGCTCCATGTGGCAGCACAGGGCGTAAAAGCTTTTGTTGTGGTCTTTTTCCTTAAAGTGGGCGAGTTCGTGTACTACTAAAGCTTTGAGTAATTCCTCTGGTGCACGCAGTAAATCACTGTTGATGGCTAAATCGTGCTTGCGGGTTTTACCTTGCATACGATACGTATGAGTACCTAGCGCGTTAGTGACCATATCGCCTTGTTTTTTAAACGCGGCGCGGCCAAACGGTGGCGCATTTTTTAAATAGCGCTTTTTAAGCTCAGTGGCGTATGCGTATAACGACTTGTCACTGGTAATATTATGGGAGCTTGGGTATTTTTTAGTTAAATACGCGCCGTGTTTATCATTTTCAATAAGCTGCATTACTTGCGTTACAATTTGCTCTGGATAGCCGCTAAAATAGCGTTTAAAATCACTCATTCAATACTTCTTTGTAGTTAATTAATTTTCAACGCGAGTCAAAAAAGGCTGGCTTGACTGGCTTCTTTTTCACCAGTGAAAGGGTTTAGCACGGGGTGCTGGTAACCTAAATCTTGGCAAAACTCGCGTGCTAATAATGGTGCTTGGCGGTTATCTGCAGTATGAAAAAATACATACGGGTGCTTACCCTCATCAAGCCATTGTTTTACTTTTTTAAGCCACGGTTGGTAATAGCTTTTATAGTCATGATCTAAATCGGCAATCACAAAGCGGGCCATAGGTTGATTGCCTGTTGCAATGGCATGCACGGGTAAATGGGGCTTTTTTTGTTGGGCATCGATGAGTGCTTCAGTGTTCGGCTTAACTGCAAATAATGCGCGGGTGTCCATTGAGATACGGTTGACATTGTTTGCTATTAATAGCTGATTAAAGGCAATTTCGGCTGCGCCTTTCTTAAAAAATTCGGGGTGGCGAACTTCAACGCCGTAGTTTAAACCTGTCGGGAGCTTGGCAATAAACTGTGCTAATAACGGCAGTTGTTTGGGGCTAAAACTACTTGGTAGCTGCAACATGATTTGCCCAACATGAGACAATATTGGCTCGAATAAATTAAACCATTCAGTGAGTTCGTCATCGATATGAGTAAGCTGTAATTCATGACTAAAGCGTCGATGGAATTTAAAAGTAAATTTAAAGTCATTGCCGACAGCATCACGCCAGCGATTTAATGATTCAACACTAGGATCGGCATAAAAGCTGGTATTGCCTTCGACTGAATTAAACACCTGTGCGTATTCGTGCAACATATCGGCATTTTTGCAGTGACTTGATAATAAATTGCCTTTCCACGCGGTACTTGACCACTGCGGACACCCTAAATACAACATAAAACGGTTAACTGATTGTGTGTTTTGGCTAGTATACCAAATCTATAAATTGAAAGCATAGTAGCTGCTGCCGAGCTCGCATTTTCAAGTAACTTGGGTATAATGCTCCCCCTAAAATGATTTATAAATAGTGGCTTATTCTCCCTCAAAAACAGCAATTCTTAGGGGAAGCGGCTATTCGTCTTTACACTGACAGGAAAACTATGCGCTCTATATACTGCGGACAGCTAAATAAAACTCACGTAGATCAAGAAGTTGAACTATGTGGTTGGATCAACAAACGACGTGACCTTGGTGGACTTATCTTTGTCGATTTACGCGATAGAGAAGGTTTAGTACAAGTTGTATTCGATCCTGAAGTTGAAGGCTTAATGGATACCGCGAATACATTACGTCAAGAATTTTGCGTACAATTAAAAGGTGTAGTTCGCGCACGTCCTGACAGCCAAATCAACAAAGATATGGCAACGGGTGAAGTTGAAATTTTAGGCACAGGCCTTACTATCATCAACCGTTCAGAGCCGTTGCCACTTGATTTTAATCAGGTAAACTCTGAAGAGCGTCGCTTAAAATATCGTTACTTAGACCTTCGTCGTTTAGAAATGAGTGACCGTATTAAACTACGCGCTAAAGCTAGCAGCTTTGTGCGTCGTTTCTTAGATGAAAATAATTTCTTAGATATCGAAACGCCAGTACTTACAAAAGCTACCCCAGAAGGAGCGCGCGATTATTTAGTACCGAGCCGTGTTCACAAAGGCAGTTTTTACGCATTACCGCAGTCTCCGCAGTTGTTTAAGCAATTGTTGATGATGTCGGGTTTTGACCGTTACTACCAAATTGTTAAATGTTTCCGTGATGAAGATTTACGTGCTGACCGTCAGCCTGAGTTTACTCAAATCGATATAGAGACCTCGTTCATGAGCTCTGCTCAGGTACGTGGTATCACAGAAAAAATGATCCGCGAAATGTGGCAGCAATTGCTAGACGTGGATTTAGGCGAGTTCCCAATCATGCCTTACGCTGAGGCAATGAGCTTGTATGGTTCTGATAAGCCAGATTTACGTAACCCAATGACATTAATTGACGTTGCCGATTTAGTGAAAGACGTCGAGTTTAAAGTTTTTTCTGGTCCTGCCAATGATGAAAAAGGCCGTGTTGCTGTATTAACAGTACCAGGCGGTGCATCACTTTCGCGTAAGCAACTAGATGACTACACTAAATTCATCGGTATTTATGGCGCGAAAGGGCTTGCGTGGATGAAAGTAAACGACCGCGGTGCAGGCGCTGAAGGCGTGCAATCGCCAATCGCTAAGTTCTTAAATGAAGAGGTGATCAACGAACTTCTTGCACGCACTAACGCACAAACTGGCGACATCATTTTATTCGGTGCTGATAAACGCAACACAGTAAACGAAGCTATGGGCGCGCTACGTATTAAGATTGGCCTTGATTTAGAGATCACTAATCTAAATAGCTGGGCTCCACTTTGGGTTGTTGACTTCCCAATGTTTGAAGAAGACGACGAAGGTACATTGCATGCTGTTCATCACCCATTTACAGCACCAAAAGATGTAAATGCAAGCGAACTTGAAGCAAACCCAGCAGCGGCTATTTCAGATGCATACGATATGGTACTAAATGGCTACGAAGTAGGTGGTGGTTCGGTACGTATTCATAATACAGATATGCAAGAAGCAGCGTTTAGAATCCTAGGTATTGATGCACAAGAGCAGCAAGACAAGTTTGGTTTCTTACTTGAAGCGTTAAAATACGGTACGCCACCACATGCTGGTTTAGCGTTCGGTTTAGACCGTTTAGCAATGCTACTGTGTGGTACTGATAATATTCGTGACGTGATTGCTTTCCCTAAAACAACCCAAGCGTCGTGTTTGTTAACTAACGCACCAAGTAAAGCAAATGCAGATTCGCTTACAGAGCTTGCTATTAGTGTTGTTGAAAAAGCTGAAAAATCAGCAGAATAAGTGATTAATTAGCACTTAATCTTACTATTGATTTAAAACCCTTAAGTGTAGGCTTAAGGGTTTTTTTTATGGTGTAATCAAAATGGTTTAATAAAAATATATTAAGGATAGTAAATGAGTATTAGTGCAACTTTGCTTGGTGAGTTCTTGGCTTTGATATTTATAGTATGCATCCCATTTTTTACGTGGATAAGTTATCGCCTTGGTAAAAGAAAAACAACAACACCGGTTATTGTTGCTGTAATTGGTGGGCTATTAGCGATTATTCCTATTTTTGGGTTGATCTATATCGCAGTTCTTGCTTTGAAAAACGATTTAGAGGTTAAGCATTCGAGTGTTTAAAGAGTTCGATTATTTCGATCAGCAATTTTCAAAATGTGTTGCCAGCGCGCAGCGCTTTAGTGACATTGAGTTTGAACAGTGCCAGTTTATTGAATGTGATTTTAGTCATAGTCAATTTAGTAATTGTCGTTTTATTGAGTGTGAATTTATTAACTGTAATTTAAGCGATTTAAATTGGGGTTATAGTTCGTTAGAAGAAGTCAGCTTTGTTGATTGTAAGCTCAACAGTATTCAATGGGCGCAGGTAAATTGGCCACAATTGTCACTTACTTCATCGGTGAGTTTTAAAAATTGCCAACTTAGTCATAGCTCGTTTTATGAGTTACAGTTAAAAGGCTTGATCATGACGGACTGTTTTGCCAAAGATGTTGATTTTAGACAGGCTAATTTAGCTACCAGTGATTTTAGTAACACTGATTTTAGAGATAGCCTGTTTCAGCAAACAAACTTGAGTAAAGTAAACTTTGTCGGTGCGATGCATTTTAATATTGATATTAAAAATAATAATGTTAGCCGGGCTAAGTTTGAGCGCTTTGCAGCGTTAAACTTACTCAGCGGACTAGATATCGAGCTGGTGGATTAGCCGTTATGACACGGCTAATCTAATGCTTAATTAGCAGGCAGGGCCATTTTTATTTCGTGCGCTGGCAAGTGCGCGGGCAATTTCAAGTAATGCAGGGGAAATATCACTGGCGCCATCTTTGATGAGTTTTGATACATCACCTGATGAATACAAACTATCGCGTGGTGATTTAATGCCTAATTCACGCACAAAATCTTTAGTCTTGCCGGTGCTGCCTGTTTCGATAAATTTGAAAATAATACGCTCGTTATTATTTTTTGGCTCTGTTTCTAGCGTTTTGATTTCATCTTGATACGCTTCAATTCTGCTTTGTAAAATATCGATACGCTGTTCGATGCTGTTGTATGATTTCATGGATAGGTTCTTTTCTAAATAGACGTTAGGACAATACGACTATTATCGCATAAATTTATAATAATTATTTTTTTCTTTAAAACTCTTCTGCTGTTTTAGGTACCTCGTTTTATTGCAATTAATATTCAAAAGCTTAAAGTACTTTATAATTTAAATAAAATAAGTCGAGCAAATTAATGCCACTACCTTTTAAGTACCTTGTGAGCTTCTTCTTTCTCATAGTCAGTGCCGTCGCCAGTTCCGCAACAAACAGCGAAATGATTGTTGATAAAGCGCGTGACCGCGCGATCCCGATCAGTATTTCATTACCAGCATATAACGAGCATTGTAGCCAACAAACAAAATGCCCTGTGGTATTTATTAATGCCGGATATGGTATTGCGCATACTGACTATCAGTTTGCGGCTGATATATTTACAGCTAAGGGCTATTTAACCATTGCTGTAGCCCATGAATTAGACAGCGATCCTGCGCTCAACCGCACGCCACCTTATATGGCCACTCGTATGGAAAACTGGCATCGTGGTGTGGTCACTCTTAAATTTTTAGTGACCGAGTTGAGCCCTCGCTACCCAGAGTATGATTTTACGCGGTTAACGTTATTTGGCCATTCTAATGGCGGTGATATAGCCGCGCTTTACGCGGCGATTTATCCTAAGCAAGTGAGTCAAATTATTACGCTTGATCATCGGCGTATGTTGTTACCTCGCAATAAAAACATTCGGGTTTTAACGCTTCGTGGCAGTGATTACCCTGCGGATAATCAGGTATTACTCAATGAAGATGAATTAGCACAGTATCCGGTTACGCAGATTTCGATAGAGAACTCACGCCATAATGATATGTATGATGGTGGGCCTGCTGATTTAATAAATGAAGTGAAAAAAAATATAAAAGAGTTTTTATTATATTAAGCATCTAATGAAGAGATAAGTGTTGTTTAAAAGGAGCAAATTAACAATGAAATATTTTTTGCAAGGAAGCATAATTTTTTTACTTTTAATTATGTTGATGCCTTCTTATGCAGAAGTAAGGGAGGCTGATTCAACAGCGGGATTACATGTAACAATTGATGTAAAACCTAATGGCAATCTAATAGTCACTGAGCAGTTTGATATAACGGCCGGTGGTTATATATTCAAGCATGGTATTTATAGACGAATCCCATTATTACTTGAGGGCCGTTATGGTGGTGAATATTTAGCTGGCTTCAAGATGCTAAGTGCTCAGTTAAATAATACATCAATACCTTATCAAGCAACCATTTCAAATGGCAACGCAATCATAAAAGTAGGTGATCCTAAAAAAGAGTTAGATTATGGGCCTGCTAGCTTTATTATTACTTATCAACTATCAGATGAAATTCGGTTTTTTGAAAATTATGATGAGTTATATTTTAATGCCATTCCTCATCAATGGGCAACTTCAATAGAGAAGTCAATGGTTGTAGTTAACCTACCAGAACAAACCAGCGTCCTAAAGTACAAAGCCTATACCGGCTCTTACACAGAGAAAGAAGATAATTATATTGTTGATAATCCAGTACAAAATCAATTTAGGTTTACTGCTACGCAAGACTTAGGTTTAGGGGAGGGGATGACAATTGTTCTCGCGCTTCCTAAAGATATAATAGATCAACCTTCGGTATTTTATTTTATATTTTTACTGGATTTTTTAGAGTGGATTTTGCTTATCACGTTTTCGGGTACGGTGGGTGGTTTTGTTTATTGGTCTTGGCGTAAGGTTGGTATATATCCAGATGAAAATGTCGATACTCCAGATATTACTGATGTGCCCAGTGAAATTAGCCCTGCAATAATTAATTACATATTAAACCACGCAATTTTTTCAAATAGTACAATGAGAGATTTAACTTCTGCCAGCACTCACTTAGCTATTAAAGGCTATCTAGGCATAAAATATGAATACCTCCCCTCTGATAGTGGTATTAAAGAAGGTTCATTTTATACCCATACATTAACATTATCACTTAAGACAAACCTACCAAACACTCCTTTACCAAAAAATGAACAATGTATTCTCGATTGGGTTATTAAACAGGGTGGGAGTTACCAAGTTAGCCGTGAAAATAGAAAGAAAAATCGAGAACTCTTTAAACTTTTTTCTAGTGCGATTAGCAAAGACTTAAAAGCGACAAGTATTTTTACGTGGAATATTAAATACACACTTTTTACTGTTGCTCTGTCGTCGGTATTTGTTAGCTTACAATTGATATTTGGCGTTTCAGATTGGACTGATATTCTGTGGGGGCCGCTTGTTATTCTTATGACTGCTCCCGTGTGCATTATATGGTTGGCTATTTACGAAAGTATTTTTGAGGACACTGATGGGAATGTTGAGCCACAGTGGGAAAAAAAGTGCTTACTTATATGTATTACTTGGCTTCCTTGGATGTGGCTTCTTTGTAGTTTTGTACCCTTGTTGTCGATCTCGATGGCTTTTTTATTGTTACTTAGTATAACTGCATTATCTTTAAATCGCGGCCCCTCCCAATACGGGAAGCCATTACTGGTAAGTTCAATGCAAATACGGAAATATATATCCGCTAAAAAACTGCCTGAAGACGATCTATTGCTCACTGAAACTGAATATGAGAAATTTTTACCGTATGCAATTTCGCTGGATTTGCATGATGAATGGTGTGCTCGATTTGATAATGTTCTTAGGTTTAAAAGAGGACAATTTAGAAAACAAAAAAGACGTAAAAAGAAGAAAATTTCAGAATCTCTCAATCCTTATAGATATACACCGATGTGGTTTTCAGGTGGTTTTTCTGACCAGACAGAATTTCTTAATTGTGTAGATGGAATGAGTTATTCAGCTTTGGGAAACTCAAGTGTTTCATCCTCTATGTCGAGTTCAGGCTTCTCCAGTAGTGGCGGTTTTTCTGGCGGAGGAGGAGGTGGAGGTGGCGGAGGTGGTTGGTAGGCAAATGATAAAAACACCAAATTTCAGGTGTATAAATCAAATGCCTAAGCGGGAAGTTTGTTGTTAATCAACCAACTCACTTACAATCAGTGGGTTGTTATGCAGGGTTTTATGCACAGGGCATTTGTCGGCAATTTCTAATAGGCGCTGGCGCTGAGCGTCACTCAAATCGCCCACCAGGGTGATTTTACGAGTGATGGCTTCGAGTTTGTCGGTTTGCTCGCAGTTATCGCAATCGGCGTGATAATCACGGCTGTGGTCCAGTTCTACCTTTACGTGTTCAAGTGGCAAGTTTTTACGACTTGCATACATACGTAAAGTCATCGCTGTGCATGCACCAAGTCCAGCAAGTAAGTGGTGATAAGGGTCTGGGCCTAAATTATTACCGCCAACACTTAGTGGTTCATCAGCCAGCCAAGTATGATCCTTGGTACTTACATGCTGAGTAAAGACATGATCTTTCTCTTCAACTAATACATTGCCGCTGCTAAGTTTGGCACTGTACTGGTTTTTATCAAAATCCACATAACGTTTTGCCCATGATGCTATAACGTCTGCTGCGTAGTCAGCATCGTCTTTGTTAGTGAGTAAGTGGTCGGCGTTATCCAGGCTAATAAAGCTTTTTGGATGTTTAGCAGCGGCGTAAATTTTTTCAGCTTCGTTAATACTTACTGAGGCATCAATAGGGGAGTGCATTACTAACAATGCTCGCTTTAATTTACTGATATGGCTGCGGTCGTAATTGGCAATGTCGTCCACAAACTGTTTTTTAATGGTAAATTCTCGCCCTGCTAAATTTACCTTGGCTTCGCCCTTGCTATTAATTTCATCAAGATGAGCGGCAAAGTTATGCGCTACATGTTGCGCATCTGATGGTGCGCCTATGGTGGTAATGGCTTGTACTTCAGCAATGTGTTCGGCAGCTGCAAGTACCGCTGCGCCCCCTAAACTATGACCAATTAATAATTGTGGCGCTTTAAAGTGTTCACGTAAGTGATCTGCCGCGGCAATTAAATCTTGGATATTTGATGAGAAATTACTGTTGGCAAAATCACCATCGCTATTACCAAGGCCAGTAAAATCAAAGCGTAATACCGCAATACCTTGTTGAGTGAGTGCTCGGCTAATTCGACTTGCTGCGGCGATATCTTTACCACAGGTAAAACAATGGGCAAACAAGGCATAAAATTTAATATCACTGGCGGGTGTTTCAAGCTGACCGGCGAGTGTTAAATCACCACTTTTGAACGAAATTTTTTGGCGCATAGGTTACCTTTGCTTAATGAAAGAGGTTAGTGAAGAGTAGACCATTAAAGTGCGTTTATAATTACAGTTGTTTTAGCGTTTTATCCACAATAGCAACATTTTGATTTGCATCAAGTAATAAACGCTTACCCAGCTAAAGAGGACATAAGTCCTTATGTTTTTTTGCCCGTTTTATTATGCTCGCGAAGCGCTACAATGGAGCAACTGCTATGATTAGCAAAGGCTTTTAACAACTTAATTCATTGGATACGAACATGCAATTACCTACCGTTGATTATAAAGCGAGCGATGCGGCCGCTCAATTTGTTGAGTCTCTTAGAAATACGGGCTTTGGTGTATTAAAAAACCACCCAATTCCACAGTCTCTTGTTGAATCAATTTATAAAAATTGGCAGGATTTTTTTAATTCTGAACAAAAACATGAATTCTTATTCTCTAAAGACACTCAAGATGGCTACTTTCCGCCTTCGGTATCAGAAGTTGCAAAAGGCTTTACAGTTAAAGACATTAAAGAATACTTTCATGTTTATCCAAAAGGCCGTGTACCAGCGCAGTTAGAAGCAGATATTCGCGAATATTATCGTTTAGCCAATGAGTTTGCTGCGACATTGTTAAGCTGGGTGCAAGCTGAAGCACCAGCGGATGTGCGTGCTAAGTTTTCTATCGATTTAAAAGATATGATTGCTGATTCAGAGCAAACATTATTACGTATATTACATTACCCGCCGATGACAGGTGATGAAGAACCTGGTGCTATTCGTGCTGCTGCACATGGTGATATTAATTTATTAACGGTATTACCTGCTTCAAATGAGCCAGGCTTGCAAGTACAAAAAACAGATGGCGGTTGGTTAGATGTGCCATGCGATTTTGGCAGTTTAATTATTAACATTGGCGACATGTTGCAAGAAGCGTCAGGTGGTTATTTTCCGTCGACTATTCACCGTGTTATTAACCCTACTGGCAAAGCGTCATCTAAGTCACGTATTTCGTTGCCGTTATTTTTGCACCCGCGTCCAGATGTGGTGTTATCAGCGCGTTATACTGCTGACAGTTACTTACAAGAGCGTCTGCGTGAGTTAGGTGTTAAATAGCATCACTCAAGTGATGATAGCTTTTCAACAGCGGCCACAGTGCCGCTTTTTTGTTTTTTTAAGGTTGTGTTTTTTTAGTGAGTTATAGTGTGATGTGGCTAGTTAAATTTGGCTGACGCTATTTCAAACGTGAATATACCATGCATTATTGCGTACGATCGGTATAATGCGCCATTGGCCGATTGGGCCTTAAAATTATTGAGAGAAAATATGAGTTTTGATGGGTTAGGTTTATCACAGTCTTTAGTTAATGCGGTTTTAGAAAAGGGCTATGAAACGCCAACACCAATTCAGGCTCAAGCCATTCCAGCGATCATTGAAGGTCGTGATGTTATGGCTGCAGCGCAAACTGGTACAGGTAAAACAGCGGGTTTCACTTTACCGTTAATTGAGCGCTTATCAACAGGCCAAAAAGCCAAGGTTAACCAAGTTCGTGCTTTAATTTTAACTCCAACCCGTGAGCTGGCATTACAAGTAAGCGAGAATGTTGAAGAGTATGCTAAGCATTCTAATATCAGTTCTTTTGTTGTGTACGGTGGTGTTAAAATTAATCCGCAAATGATGCGTTTACGCAAAGGTGTAGATATTTTAGTTGCCACTCCGGGTCGTTTAATGGATTTGCATAACCAAAATGCCTTGAAGTTCGATAACCTCGAAGTGTTGGTGCTTGATGAAGCTGATCGTATGCTTGATATGGGCTTTATTCATGACATTAAACGTATCATCAGCAAGTTACCTGCTAAACGTCAAAACTTGATGTTCTCAGCGACGTTCTCAGACGATATTAGAGCGCTTGCGAAAGGGCTTATTAATGATCCGGTCGAAATTTCAGTCGCTGCAAAAAATACCACGGCAAAAAGTGTTACCCAATGCGTTTATGCGGTAGATAAAGCACGTAAAACCGCCTTGTTAAGTCATTTAATTCGTACTAATGATTGGCAACAAGTGTTGGTATTTAGCCGCACTAAACATGGTGCAAACCGTTTAGTAAAGCAGTTAGAGCGCGATGATATTGTTGGCGCTGCAATTCATGGTAATAAATCTCAAGGCGCGCGTGTTAAAGCGCTTGAAGGCTTTAAAAGTGGCGAAGTACGCGTACTTGTGGCAACGGATATTGTTGCCCGTGGTTTAGACATTGTTGAACTGCCACATGTAGTTAACTATGATTTGCCTAATGTGTATGAAGATTATGTGCATCGTATTGGTCGTACCGGCCGTGCGGGTGCATCTGGCGACGCAATTTCATTTGTAACACCGGAAGATGCTGATGACTTATACGGTATTGAACGTTTTATCGGTGAATTGATCCCACGTGCAAAAGAAGCTGGTTTTGAGCCAACAAAAGGAGTGCCTGAAAGAGAGCTTGATGCACGACCTATCAAACCTAAAAAGCCTAAAAAAGCGGGTCAGCCTTTTTCTAAACCTAAGTCTGATAGCAAAAAGCCAAATAATAACGGCGGTAATGGCACCGGCCCACGCCGTGGTGGCTCAGGCAAAAAACCTGCTGCTAAAGCCGCTGGTGAGCAAACACAAAACCCATGGGCTAAGCGTCAATCTGTTGGTGGCAGTGGTCAACGTCGTCGCTCTGGTAATGATGGCGCGAGTAACACGTAATAATATTTTGATAAAAAACGCGCCTAAGCTGGCGCGTTTTTTTATGCTTTTTATTTCTATAATGCTTTAAGATAATTAACTGCTAAGCCAATAAATAAGGTGACGGTGACACTTAAAAGTGTACCGAGCATGACATATTCGGTGAGTTTTTTATCTTTACTGGCACGTAAGTCGCCAAAGCGAAATACCGATTTTGCTGCTAATAAAAAGCCAACGCCAGCCAACTGATCTAGCAAAATAAATGTAAGCATTAATACTCGTTCAAGCATGCCAATACTTTGCCCCGCTGCTGGTAAACTTCCTGTGGAGCTAAACCCGGTAGTGAGACGCTCTAACATCATACGAATGAACACAGCACTGGGACTCAATACCAGTAAATAGCCACATAGCACCCATAATGTAGTGGGGGCTATCAGCCATTGCCAAATGCTGGTAATAAATTCACTGTTGTCGCTCAACCACACACTCAGTAGTAGTATCACGACAAGATGAGCAAGATGAGCAAGTTGATCAATGATAAATGGCACAACCCCTTTGTTTGAATATGATTTTGCTAAATCAATTAAGTAGTGGGTCACGATAACAATAGCTGTGGCAATACCGATACGCGAGAGCTCTTGCCAGCCAAAACTAAACTCCCACCAGCTGACAATTGCTGCTGTAGTTAGGCCGTGCACTAGCACATGCAAGTACAGTTTTTTAGCACGAAAGTGACGTGTATTACGGTTATTAACCCAACTCATTGGCTGCCAATAAAAATCAGCTAAAATATGACCGATAAATAATGCAACTAATAACAACATAAAACTCATTTTTTTACTCCTATCACGGCATTAGCAATGGCCTGCTCTGCATAGTCTAAAAAACGCTCGATCAACTGATAATGTGCAAGATTAAGTAACTTGGTCACATTCTCACGACTGGTTTTTAATTGTTTAGCAAGTTCACTATGTTGATTGTTTTCTGCGGTTAAATAGACATATAAGGCATTCGCTTGTTTGTGTGTCATTTTGCTCAGGAGCACGTCAATAAAAGCTAGATTAAGGGTTAAGCCATCATTTTTGAGTTCATCAATACTGCTAAGAGTAAAGCGTTGGTTATGGATTTCGTCAAGACCGCGCCCCGATAATGTAAATGCAGAGCCTGTTGCTGTTTTAATATCGGCTCTAGCATTATCTATTTCACCAATGGCAAGGCTTTGGCGAATTTCATAGCCGGTGGCTTTAAGATGTAAGTAAAGCAGCACTGCGACACGGCATACTTGGGGTGGTTGATTTATTTGCACCTGAAAAGCATCGCCTCGATAAATAATACTTTGTCCTAGATGGCGTTGAGTAATTGCTCGCAAACTTTGGTCGAGCTGGTAGAGCATCGCATCGTAGTCGTGCTTTGGAATATGTTGTGATTTGATCACATCACCGCTGATCACCGCAATCATAAATGTCCTTGATTTAAGTTACATAAAGAAAAGTAACCAATTTTGGTTACATGATTCAATGTAACTAATTTAGGTTACTTGTAAGCTAAATGCAAGGGCTTGAAATTAATCAGGGTATGCTACAGTAGTGTGATTAATTTAAAAGGGATAACGCATGAGTCAAGAAATACATAGTACAACGGCGAAAAAGCCGAGAGTGGGGATTTTTGTCGATGTCCAAAATATTTATTACACCTGTCGAGAGAGCTACCGAAAAAACTTTGATTACAATGCCTTTTGGGCAAAAATCAGTGATGACTATGATATAGACTGCGCGATTGCATATGCAATTTATCGCGGGGACGAAAAGCAATCTCAATTTCAAAATATTCTTCGTGCGATTGGTTTTGAGGTAAAGCTAAAACCATTTATTCAGCGTAAAGATGGCAGCGCAAAAGGCGATTGGGACGTCGGCATCACCATCGACATGCTAGAACAAGGTAAAAACCTCGACAAAGTTATTTTACTCTCCGGCGACGGGGATTTTGCCTTATTGCTGGGTCATTTACAGCATCATTATAATGTACCGTGTGACGTCTATGGCGCTGATAGACTGACGGCTGATGCATTAAAACAAAGTGCGGCACAGTTTTTTTGCATTGATGATTCCCTGTTACTTTGAAACTAATGTATTAAAAATATAACATTATGTTAAAAATATTTGACATGGTGCGAGCTCACTCTTATATTCATTAATGTTAAGTATACTTAACATAAAATTTATTTTTATAAGGGGGGGATATGAGTTATACACAAAAATCGCGGTTACTTGAGATGTGCATAACGATGGTTGTGTTGTTTAATTACTTGCAGTCAGTATTATCAATGACGCCAGAAGCTCAGATGGATCCGTTATTAGCAAGTGGCTTGTTGATATCACTTACGATACAAACCGTTGTAATGCTTATTGTGATGCACATTATCTTAGCGATATTTAATACTAAATATGCGGATCAAGCGAAAGATGAACGCGAACAGGCTATTGCCTTAAAAGCAAAAAGTGTTGCACTACTTATTTTACAATTAGGCGTTGTGAACGCGGTGTTTGCAATGCTGATTGACCCACATTTTGGGTTTGCAATTAGTCCGGTTCACCAGTTAGTAATCGCAGCGTTGGTGAGCGAGATAATCGGCACTGGGGCCGAAGCTTGGCTATTATATAGAGGTTAGAATGGCAAAGTTAGCGATTACTAATACGATCCGTGCATTACGGTTTCAGCATAATGAAATGACGCAGCAGCAATTAGCTGAAGTCGTAGGGGTGACGCGTCAAACAATTGCCGCAATTGAAGCGGCAAGGTATTCACCGTCGCTGGAGGTCGCTTTTAAGATCGCGGTTGTTTTTAATCTACCACTAGAAAAAATATTCCAATATCGACAGTGAATCTTTACTAAATTATTATTTTTGGTAAACTGAATGCATATTCTGCATTTTTATTTATGTTTTTTGGCCATTTAAGTTATGAAAATAGTGTTATAAATCACTATTTTTGTTGTTTTTTTAGGTAATAATGTCCTTTTTAAACCTTATTATTACGTTAAAAGATAGTCGACACTAATTTAATTGATATTAATTATTTATTTAATTCAGTTAATTAGAGATAAATGTAGGATATGTGAGATTTTTTATAAAAAACTTAATGACAACGCTGTCATTTGTTGTGTAACATTAATTCAACATGGGTTGCGGGTGAATCGCATTAAGATAATAAAAAAACATGCGATTAATACAAATATAAAACGAAGGTTAGAGGTCGTTAAATGATGGCTAAGAGTGCGAATGAGGACCAATTGTATATTGGTATCGACGGTGGCGGAACTAAGTGCCGTGCAACTATATACTCTGCGCAAAACGGGGTATTAGGAACAGGTTTAGGTGGCCCTGCGAATCCATTACATGGGTTGGAGCGCACATTAGAGTCAATAATGGTATCTACACAATTGGCGATGCGCGATGCAGGTTTGCCATTAGAGTCTATTCATCAAGTGTATGCCGGTTTAGGATTGGCGGGTGTTAATTTACCGAACTTATATGAAAAAATAACAGAGTGGGAGCACCCATTTAAACAAATGTTTTTAACTACTGACTTACATACGGCGTGTATCGGGGCTCATGAAGGCGGTGATGGTGCTGTGATAATCACGGGTACTGGCTCATGTGGTTTTTCATATGTAAAAGGGCAGTCGGTGAATTACGGCGGTCATGGTTTTGCACTTGGCGATAAAGGCAGTGGCGCATGGATGGGCTTAGAGGCAATTAAAGCGGTGTTAATGGAACTAGATGGTTTAGGTCCTCACACGATAATGACGCCAGTGGTTAAAGAGCATTTTAATGTCACCACAGCAATGGGCATTGCAGAGCAAATGGCTGGACAACCGTCAAGTAGCTATGCAAAACTTGCTCGCTATGTATTTGATGCAGCACACCAAGGCGATCAAATCGCTTTAGCCATTGTAAAAGACGGAGCGCAATACGTGAGTCAGTTAGCGCATCGTTTATTAGAGAACAATCCTCCGCGTTTATCTATGATCGGTGGTCTTGCAGAGCCTTTAAATCAATGGCTTGACCCAGCAATTGCAAAACTCGTTGAAGTACCAAAGCAACCGCCTGAAATGGGCGCAATTTATTTTGCACAGCAATCAGTATTAGAGCAAAACCAAAAGGTAGCACTGTAATGAAAACCTTCTATCGCGCGACACGTTTATTCACGGCTGAAAAATTTCTAGATAATGCATTATTCAGCGTTGAAAATGGCATTTTTCATCTTGAAACTTCCACCACAGGCAGTGTTATTGAGCTAAATGGTTTAGTTGCGCCAGGCTTTATCGATGTACAAGTTAATGGCGGTGGCGGGGCATTTTTTAATGCTGAGCAAAGCACACACTGCTTAGATCGTATCGCAAAAGCGCATGGTCAATTTGGTACAACGGCACTGATGCCAACACTTATCACCGATAAAGTTGAAACCATGCAAGCAGCTGCTGATGCAACAGCAAAAGCAATATGCGAAGGGGTCGCGGGTGTATTAGGTATTCACTTTGAAGGTCCGCATTTGTCTTTTCCAAAAAAAGGCACACACAGTGAGCAGTTTATTCGCCCAATTAGCGAACAAGAATTTGCCATTTATGCGCGTCAAGATTTAGGTATCAAAATGGTTACCTTAGCGCCAGAAAATGTCAGCATTGCTGATATTGAGCGCTTAGTGGCGTGTGGTGTAAAAGTATCACTAGGTCACACTAATGCTGACTATACAACGACAATGGCGGCACTCAATGCTGGCGCCGATGGGTTTACACATTTATATAACGCGATGTCGCCGTTTACATCGCGTGAACCAGGCGTGGTTGGCGCTGCGCTTTGGCATGATAACAGTTGGTGTGGCTTAATTGTTGATGGGCATCATGTACATCCATTGTCTGCACAATTAGCTATTCGCACCAAACAGCGCGGCAAAATTATGTTAGTCACTGACGCAATGCCGCCAGTGGGTACCGATGATATGGAATTTGATTTTTTTGACGGGCGCAAAGTAATTCGTACTGGGGATAGATTAAACTCAAGTACGGGCGAATTAGCAGGCAGTGTATTAGACATGGCCAGTGCTGTGCGTAATACCATTAATACATTGGATGTAAGCCTCCGTGAAAGTTTACGCATGGCTGCACTGTATCCAGCAGAATATTTAAACCTCAAGAAAAAGGGACGTTTACTTGATGGCTTTGATGCAGACTTCGTGGTGCTCGATGAACACCAGTTTGTAAAAGCCACTTATATTGCAGGTAATGCAGTGTAATGTTTCCCTGTAAAAACCCCGCAGTTGTATCGCGGGCTTTTTATTTAAGAGTAAAAATAATGACAACAGCACATACAGACACAAAGCCGAGTAAAAAGCGCTTAGCATCTCTTGATGCTTTACGTGGCATGGATATGTTTTGGATTTTAGGTGGGCAATCTATTTTTGCCGCTTTATTTGTTTTAACCGGTTGGACTGGTTGGCAGGTATTTGAAGCGCATACGCTACACAGTGCATGGCATGGATTTACATTTTACGATTTGATTTTTCCGTTATTTATCTTTTTATCAGGTGTGGCGATGGGCTTAGCACCAAAACGCATCGATCATCTGCCATGGCAAGAGCGAAAAGTTTTTTATGCTAAAGCGTTAAAGCGGTTATTGCTATTGTGCGGGTTAGGGGTGATGTATAACCATGGTTGGGACACAGGTATTCCGCTTGCCTTCGATGAAATACGCTATGCGAGTGTACTTGGTCGAATAGCGATTGCATGGTTTTTCTGTGCAATGCTAGTGTGGCATACCAGTATTCGCACACAGCTCTTTACAGCAATCGCTCTCCTGCTAGGGTATTGGATCTTGATGTGTTTTATTCCTGTACCAGGAGGTAACGCTGGTGATTTAAGTGCACAGGGGAGTTGGAATGCATGGTTTGATTCGCATTTTTTACCCGGTATTAGTTATCAAAATAGAGCCGTCGACCCCGAGGGCGTGTTATCGAGTCTACCAGCTATTGTGAATGCCATGTTTGGGGTATTTGCAGGACAACTAATCGCCAGAGCAAGTAAGATTGGCGAATGGCAAACAGCAGGCATATTATTTGTTGCAGGTGTTGTGAGTGTTTGCTTAGGTTGGCTTTGGGATTTACAGTTTCCAGTTAATAAAGAATTATGGACCAGTTCATTTGTTTTAGTCACAGTCGGATGGAGCGCAATATTACTGGCTGTGTTTTATGCGGTGATTGATATTCTCAATGGCCAAAAATTAGCTTATCCGTTTGTGATTATTGGCGCTAACTCAATCATTATTTATTTGGCATCAAGCTTAGTGAATTGGGAGTTTATAAGCCATAGCGTGTTTGGTGGCTTTATTACAGCTGCAGCTACCGATTGGCAGCCACTGATTGGCGTGGTTGCGCTTTTGCTGGTGCAAATGCTTTTATTACATTGGATGTATAAGCGCAAAATATTTGTCAGTGTTTAGCTGGCTAATGTACAGCACAGTAAAAAAGGTAAATTTTTATTCACTTTTACTTTACAAACTAAAATTGAATGGTAATAATGACAGCGTTGTCATAATGGTGTTGACCAAATAGTGTATCCCTGTTTGGTTTGATCTAAGGCCCAATCCGATTGCACATGGGGTTGGGACTTAGGTCCCATTTTTTCATCAACTAATTTAATAACTGAGCAAATTAATATGCAAATAGTAATTTTAAATGATGCAGCAGCCGTAGCAGCATATGGCGCAAATATTTTCGCAACACAATTACAAAAAAAACCAACGTCAGTGCTCGGTTTAGCAACGGGCTCTACGCCAGTTGCGTTATATCAAGAATTAATCGCTAAAAATAAAGCGGGTGAGATTTCATTTTCACAAGCAACAACGTTTAATTTAGATGAATACTTAGGTTTAACGGGCGATCATCCACAAAGTTACCGCCACTTCATGAATGAGCAATTGTTTAGCCATATTGATATAAACAAAGATAATACCTTTGTACCGCCAGGGGATGCCCTAAACCCAATTACAGCATGCAAAGAATACGAAGACAAAATAGTTGCAGCAGGCGGTGTTGATGTACAGTTATTAGGCATCGGACGTAATGGTCACATCGGCTTTAATGAGCCTTCATCAGGTCTGCGTTCACGTACTCGTGTAAAAACCCTGACTAAAGCAACCGTTGATGATAATGCCCGTTTTTTTGCTGCTGATGAATATCAGCCACAGTTATCAATTACGATGGGAATTGGTACGATCTTGGAGGCGAAAAAAGTTGTTTTACTTGCTACGGGTGAAAATAAGGCTGATGCAGTGCATGCCATGATTGAAGGCCCGTTAATGGCTAAATGTCCAGCCTCTGCGCTTCAGTTACATAAAGATGCTGTGATTGTTATTGATAAAGCAGCAGCAAGCAAACTTGAAGATTTAGAGTTTTATCAGCATATCGAAGCTGAAAATCAAAAGTTACAGGCTCATTTAGCTACATTGTAATTACGACAGAATTTATTGTGTGTTTAAAAAGCCCTTCAGGGCTTTTTTTTTGGCTGTTTCAACGTCAGTAATAAATTGGGTTTCGTGTAAGCTTATGGTAGTTTTAGCCATCTAAATAGTAACAAGGATAAGCATGCTAAATTACAGCCAGATGCCTTTAAACCGCGCATCAAACCTACGTAAAGAGCAACAATGGGTGGCAGCACAAATAAATGAGCAAAGCCGTTGGTTATTGGTGAATAACAATCACACTTTATTTGATATAAATAATATTGCTGTGACTTTTTTAAGCTTTAGTGATGTGAGTCACTTAGCACTAAACGAAGCGATATTTTTAGGTTTAGATGAGCAGCAAACCAGTCATTTCGCACTTGATGTAAGCAAGCTAGACGAAGCCGCCTTAAGCCAGCTGATAGGTGACGCTGAGTTTGTCGATATTCGTCGCTTTGGGGTGCAAGTGGAAATCGCGCAAGGCTCAATGGCTGCACTGGCACGAGGTTTGTGTTACTGGCATGCAACTCATCGTTTTTGTGGACGTTGTGGCAGCGAAAATGAGCTGGTTGAAGCGGGTCATTCACGTTTATGTAGTAATGATGGGTGTAAACACCAAACGTTTCCGCGAACTGATCCGGCCGTGATCATGGTGGTAACGCGTACATTTGCTGATGGTGTTGAACGCTGTTTACTTGGTCGCCAAGCTGTGTGGGCAGCAGGTATGTATTCGTCTTTAGCTGGTTTTGTTGATCCGGGCGAAAGCTTAGAGCAAGCGGTGGCGCGTGAAGTGATGGAAGAAGCGGGCATTGTGGTTGAAAATGTTAAGTATATTGCCTCGCAGCCGTGGCCATTTCCATCATCGATTATGCTGGGCTTTATCGCTGAAGCTGTTACGGAAGATATCCAGGTTGATAAAGACGAACTAGACGATGCGCGGTGGTTTAGCCGTGAAGAGCTTGCTCAATTTGGCAATTGGCACGAAGAGGGGGAGCATTTAAAGCTACCAAGAGCTGATTCTATCTCGCGCTATTTAATCGACTATTGGTGTAATTTGCAAGATTAAGCATAGTGCAGAGTATGTTCTAACGAAATATTTTAAGGATTAATGATGACGACAAAAAGCAATAAAAGTACGCTGTTAGTAAGTACCGGACGTAAAAAAGCATATACTCATGGGGTGGTTAACCCCGTAGTGCAACGTGCATCGACAGTTGTTTTTGATTCAGTGGCAGAGCTTAAAAAAGCGGCAAAAAAACGTGGCGATAAAACACTTTTTTATGGTCGTCGTGGTACTACTACACATTTTGCATTACAAGAGGCGATCACTGAGCTTGAAGGTGGTGAGGGATGTGCGCTTTATCCATGTGGTGCAGCGGCGATTAGCAGCACACTATTGGCTTTTTTGAAAGCGGGCGATCATATCTTAATGGTAGATAATGCCTATGAACCAACGCGTGATTTTTGCGATAAAATTTTAGCTGGCTTTGGCGTTGAGACGACTTATTATCCACCAACAATTGGGGCAGATATTAAAGCGCTGATCAAAGACAACACCAAAGTGCTGTTTTTAGAGTCGCCAGGTTCTATCACCATGGAAATTCAAGATGTACCAGCCATGGTTGCAGTTGCCAATGAGCATGGGGTAATGACCATGCTTGATAACACCTATGGTAATGGCTTGCATTATCGCCCACTTGAACACGGGGTGGATATTAGTATTCAAGCGGCAACTAAATACATTGTGGGTCATTCGGACGTGATGATGGGGGTGGCAGTGGCCAATAAAAAATACTGGCCGACACTTCGAGAAAATTCATATTTACTTGGTCAATGTACGTCGGCTGATGACGCTTATTTAGCGTTAAGAGGCCTGCGCACTATGGCGGTACGTTTAAATCAGCATGAAAAAGCCGCGATCGAAGTCGCTACTTGGTTAGAGCAGCATCCATTGGTTGACCATATTCGTCACCCGGCATTTGCAACGTGTCCGGGTCATGAGTTTTTTAAGCGTGATTTTGATGGTAGTAATGGCTTGTTTTCTTTTGTTATGAAACAAGGTAACCAAAGCGCGATTGATGCTTTTTTAGATAGTTTAGAGCATTTTAAAATGGGCTTCTCGTGGGGCGGCTTCGAGAGTTTAGTGACTGCCAACTTAACTATGAAAGGTTTACGCTCAGCAACTGGTTGGACGCAAGGACCAGTGATCCGCTTACATATAGGCCTTGAAGATGTGGACGATTTGATTGCTGATTTAAGCCAAGCACTCGACATATACCAGCAGAATTTGTAGCTTGCGGATCAATAAGACTACATTATTTGTTACAAAGCTCGTATTAATACGGGCTTTTTTTTGCTAGTAATTCAACACGTTTGCCCTTAGTGTAAGCTGTATATAGATTAATAAGGAATATCTGTGACGCAACTCCACCCTCAGCGATTATTAAAGATTGCCCAGTTTGAACTAGTGAGATTATTTTTAACCAAGCGCGGCTTACTTGCTGTTGCCGCATTTTCGATTTGTTGGTTATTGATTTTACGCTATCCGATAGGTCAAGCGGTCAGCTTAATTAGTTCGCCCCAAATAGCCGATTTAGCACAACAAGTATTTGGTGCTATTGGACTGAGTAAATTACTCGATTGGCCTGAAGCTGAATTAGCAATGTATTGGTTAATTGCATTGTATAGCTTTCCTAGTTTCTGCTTGTTTTTATGTAGCGACCAACTTGTTGGTGATAAACAACGAGGAACACTACGCTTTTTATCTCTTAGAGCTACCCGAAATGAAATGTTATTTGGCCGCTTTTTAGGACAGGTATTTATTTTAGCAGCATTAATACTTGTTACCTTGGTAGCTTCAGTTGCAGTTATGGTCTTTAGAGATCCAGCATTATTAGTCAGTGGCATAAGTCGCAGCTTTGTTTTGTTCTGTTATTTATTAATTGCTGTTTTGCCCTTTATAGCACTAATGACGTTGTTAAATACTTTTGCACGCTCAGCGCGTTTAACTGTGGTGCTTGCCGTATTATTTTTTGCTGGCGGGAATATTGTGGTCAGTATTTTAAGCTGGCAAATACCCGTTTTGGCAATGCTTGATTATGTTTTCCCTGGCGTACAACTTGATCAAATGGCAGGACAAAACGCAGGAATATTTAATAGCATTGGCATTGCGTTAATACAAACTACCGTGATGCTAGCGATTGCTCAGCGTATTTTTGCAAGGAGTTCTCTATGAGCACACTAATACACGCAACAGGTTTAACTAAGCAGTATGGTAATAAATTGGCCCTTGATCAGGTAAGTTTTGAGATACAGCAAGGCGCGCCAGTAGCACTGGTTGGGCCAAATGGTGCAGGCAAAACCACCTTGTTTAGTTTGTTATGCGGTTATATTTTACCAACAAAAGGCACGCTCAATATTATTGGACATAATCCAGGCAGTAGTGAATTGTTTGGCAAGCTCAGTGCGTTACCGCAAGATGCTCAACTTGATCCGCGCTTTAGTATCGCTCACCAACTGGCGTTTTATGGCCAGCTACAAGGGCTGTCAAATAAGCAAAGCCAAGCAGAAGCGATCCGCGTACTTGAGTTAGTCGGACTAGCTGACGTTGCTAAACAGCGTTCTGATGATTTATCACATGGAATGCGTAAACGTGTCACCATAGGTCAAGCGCTGATCGGGAAACCACAAATAGTCATGCTGGATGAAGCAACCGCTGGGCTTGATCCTATTCATGCTCGCGAAGTACGCGAAGTGGTTGCGAATCTTAGCAGTGAGGCTACCTTTATTTTAAGTTCGCATGATTTAACTGAACTAGAACGCTTATGTTCACATGTACTGCACCTTGATAAAGGTAAGCTCACAGAGCATCCAACGCACAGTGATAATAGCGAACTAGAGTCTGGATTTATTACATTGTTATTGAGCGAGCATTACCCGGATGTTGAAGAGAAAATACAAGCTTTAGCAGAAGTGTCTAAAGTGTATATGAGCCAAGCTAAAGAATATGTTATCGAGTACCAAAAAACGGCGACACCATTTGATATCACCATACTGCAACATTGTTATCAGCAAGGTTGGCGGTATCGCCAATTGGTAAACGGCCATACATTAGAAAATCAAATATTTAAACAGGAGCAAATATAATGGGTTTATTAAGTGGTTTAATGGGTAATGCCAGTGAAATTGATGACAATGATTTAGAAAAAGTATTGGCAAATACACTGATTGAAGGTGAACAAGTTGAAAAGGCCTATAAAGTGGTACGTGACATGTTTATTTTTACTAACAAACGTTTAATTTTGTTGGATAAGCAGGGGGTCACTGGCTCAAAAATAGAGATGATCAGTATTGCTTATTCAAAAATAACTAAGTTTAGTAAAGAAAGTGCAGGTCATTTTGATTTAGATGCTGAATTAAAAATTTGGGTTGGCTCTGATCCAACACCGATCAGCAAAGACTTTAAATCGGGTGATAATATCAATGATGTGTACCGGATAATCAGCCAGTACGCGCTTTAATCATAATTGAGCTCTTAAAATGGTAGCGATTAACATTCCTGTTCGCTACTTTTTTTTTACATTTTCCTACATTCACTTACATTTTTATAATCAAATACAAGCACTTAGTTAAGTTTCGATTCAGTTTACTCGCGTTAGGATGTGCCCCGTCTTTAACCAACCGGTTAAACGTTAAACCTTGTAGCAATAAAACAATGTAAAATAGGGAAATCTTTTTATGAAAAAATTAGCAGTTATTATTTCGAGTATTCTTCTTTCTAGTGCCGCGACTGCTGCGGATAACTATCAGTCAATTAGCCATTTAGGATATAAGGATACCGATGGCAACGACACAGTGAGCGTTGATTCAACGTATTACTTCTCTCCAAAAGCGACTTTAGGTCCTTACGATCAATTTGAGTACATCAATAAGCAAACCAACGTATATGGTTCATACATTGATAATGACTCTAGTGATGTAGCGACTATTGGTGGTGAGTATTTCGTTGAGAATTTCGTTGTGGGTGCTAAATACAGCAACCATGACAGCGATTTCGGTTCAAGCACAGATGAAATTAATGTATCAGCAGGTTACTTTTTTAATCCAAATTTATTATTAAAAGCAACGTTTATTGATGTTGAAGATGCTGATAATGTGTTTATGTTCGATTTAGCATATAACCACCAATTAAACAGCACAGATTACATCGGCTTCACTTTAACATCAGACGATGAGTTTGATTACCGTGCAGTGAATGCAAAATATTTCATGGACCTTAAGCAAGGTAACTACCTAACAGTTGAAGGTACTATTTCAGATACTGACGACAGTGGTAGTTCATGGGAATTAGGTTCTAATTACTACTTCACTAAAGCGACATCAGCGTTTGTTACATTTAATAAAAACGATGATTACACTTTTGGTGCTCAACATTTCTTCAACAAAAATGTTGGCTTAAAAGCGGGTTACGGTAATAACTGGGATGATTCTGGTTATGACGCTTACTTTGCAAATGTAAGCTTACAGTTCTAATCAAACTGTAAATTTAGTACTGCAATACTAAAAAAGCCCGCTCAATTTAGCGGGCTTTTGCATTTTGCTATTTAACTAGTTAACTTACCAACCACATTGACGGCCTTTATTTTGCTCATCAAGATATTTTTGCAGTGGCGCAAAGTAATCAAGTAGGGCTGTTGCATCCATTTCAGGTTTACCTGTTACGGTGGCTAATGCTTCTTGCCAAGGGCGGCTTGAACCCATTTCTAGCATAGCATTGAGTTTTTCACCTGCTTCTTTAGAGTTGTATACTGAGCAGCGATGAATGGCTTCTTTGTTACCTGCTATTTCACATAAACTACGGTGGAAATCAAACTGTAAAATATGCGCTAAGAAGTAACGTGTATAAGGTGTATTACCTGGCACATGATATTTTGCACCTGGATCAAAGTCAGCTTCGCTTCGTGCGATAGGTGCTTTTACACCTTGGTACTTTTCACGTAATTCCCACCATGCCTTATTGTAGTTTTCAGGGGTTACTGCACCTGAAAATACTTGCCAACGCCATTGGTCCACAAGTAAACCAAATGGAATAAAGGCAACTTTATCCAGCGCCATCTTCATTAATAAGCCAATGTCTTTCGATTCATCAGGCACTTGCTCTAATAAACCAATTTCTTTTAAGTAACCAGGTGTTACCGAAAGCGCAATGGTATCGCCAATGGCTTCGTGGAAACCGTCGTTAGCACTTTCTTGATAATAAAGCGGTTGGGTATTGTAAGCGCGTTGGTAGAAGTTGTGACCTAACTCATGGTGAATAACTGAGAATTCTTCACCAGTACGCTGAATACACATTTTAATGCGTAAGTCGTCTTTACTATCTATATTCCACGCTGAAGCATGGCACTGTACATCACGATCGGCAGGTTTAGTGAATAACGAACGTTGGTAAAAGGTGTCAGGTAAAGGTGCAAATCCCATTGAGGTGAAAAATTTTTCAGCGCCGCGTACCATTTTAAGTTCATCGTAGTTATGCTCGGCTAATAATGCGGTTACATCATAACCAGGATCGGCATTTTCAGGTGCGACTACATCGTAAATGTTGCCCCACGATTGCGCCCACATATTACCTAATAAATGCGCTGGGATAGGTTGGTCTTGAGGTACTTTGTCTTCACCGTATTTTTCACCTAACTTGGCACGAACATGACAATGCAGCGAATCATATAATGGTTTTACTTGCCCCCAAATACGATCAAGTTCTTTGGCAAAATCATCTGCTGGCATATCATACTTACTACGCCACATTGCACCAGTGTCTGCATAACCAAGCTCTTTAGCGCCTTCATTGGTTAATACAACTTGTTGTTCATACAGTGGACGCATTGGTTTTGATACCTGGCGCCAACCTTGCCATAAATCAAGCAGTTCGTTGTAATCACGGCTGGTGGCCATTGTTGCAGTCATATCACCTAGGCTTAAACAGCTGCCATCGTCTTTACAATATTTACCTTTACCATATATACCGCCAAGTTCAGCCACAAGCTGTGATAGTTTTGCTGTTTTTTCTGCATCTTGTGGGGCAGGTAAAGTCAGTGCCAATTTTAATTTGTCGAGTTTACGACGTGCGTCATAATCAAGTTCGAGAGAGTCAAACTGTGCAGCTTCGTTAGCAAGGCGAACCACCGCTTCGGTCATTTTACGATTTACTTCAGCTGATAGGGCTGATGTATCATGCGTTATAAAGTTAGCGTATATCCATTCCGCGCGACTTGATTCTAGATATAAAGCACTGAGCTCTTGCTCTGTCGTATCTAAAAAGGCTTGCGCGTCTTTTGCAGTTACCGGCGCAGGGCTTGCAGCTTGAGTTACTGTGTTAGTGGCTTCTTGGTTACAGCCGCTTAATGCTAATGTGCTGGCAACCATTATTGCGCTCAAACTGAGCTTAAAATGTGGAGTAGTCATGTTAACCCTTATATTTGTTATTTATCGGGTAGGATGATAGCAGCGTCTATGTGTTAGGCAAAGTTTATCAATAACCGACTCTTTAGCTCAGGCAATGCGAGTTTACAGTGGCATTGTATTTATTAAAGGATCGGTCATAATTAAGTCAATCTGTTTTATTAATTAATAAGGATAGTTTCCATGTCAGTGTTTATTTTGTTACTGGTGTTGGTGATAGTTATTTTTGCGGTTAAAGATATCCGCTTAAATCTCGTCAGTCGCCCGACATTTAAAATGTTTAAAAAGGTATTACCGCCGCTTTCGCAAACTGAGCGTGAAGCGATGGAAGCGGGCGACGTGTGGTGGGATGGAGAACTATTTAGTGGCAATCCTGATTGGCAACTACTTCACAGCTACCCAAAGCCAGAGTTGAGCGAAAAAGAGCGAATATTTTTAGACAATGAAGTGGACACACTGTTGGCAATGCTTGATGACTATCATATTGTGCAAAAAGATAAAGACTTGCCAAAAGAAGTATGGGATTACCTAAAGACCCAAGGTTTCTTTGCGCTGATCATTCCCGAGAAATTTGGCGGACGCCAGTTTTCAGCAATTGCAAACTCAACCATCGTAGCTAAAATCGCCACTAAAAGCTTAACAGCTGCAGTCACCGTGATGGTGCCCAACAGTTTAGGCCCTGGTGAATTACTATTACATTATGGTACAAAAGAGCAGCAAGAGCGCTGGTTACCTTCACTTGCGAAAGGGGATGATGTGCCGTGTTTTGCTCTAACAGGCCCTGAAGCAGGCTCTGATGCTGGCAGTATTCCTGACTCTGGCGTAGTGTGTAAGGGTGAGTTTGAAGGCCAAGAAGTTGTAGGCTTACGATTAAATTGGTCAAAACGCTACATTACGCTTGCACCCGTAGCAACGGTTCTTGGACTTGCTTTTAAAATGTATGATCCCGATGGATTACTTGGTAAACATAAAGAGCTAGGTATAACCTGTGCGCTGATCCCAACAGATCACCCTGGTGTGGAAACGGGTGAGCGCCATTATCCATTGAATATGGCGTTTATGAATGGCACAACCTACGGTAAAGATGTATTTATTCCTCTTGATTGGATCATTGGCGGTCAAAAAGGGGCTGGACGAGGTTGGCGGATGTTGGTTGAGTGCTTAAGTGCCGGGCGCGGTATTTCATTACCAGCATTGAGCAGTGCAACAGGGCATTTATGTGCCCGTATGACATCGGCCTATGCAATGGTACGTCAACAATTTGGTGTTTCTATCGGGCAGTTTGAAGGCGTGCAAGAGGCGCTGGCTCGCATTGGTGGACTAACCTATAGTCTTGAATCATGCCGCTTAATGACTGCCGGAGCCATTGATTTAAAATTAAGCCCATCAGTGGTGACTGCGATTGCCAAATATCATATGACAGAGATGGGCCGTACGGTAATGAATGATGCTATGGACATTCATTCGGGTAAGGGGATCCAAGTGGGGCCAAATAACTATTTAGCGCACGGTTATATGGGCATTCCAGTATCAATTACTGTTGAAGGGGCGAATATTTTAACCCGTAATCTGATGATCTTCGGTCAAGGTGCAACTCGTTGCCACCCATTTGTACTCAAAGAAATGGAAGCCGCAGCAATGGAAGATGACGATCTTGCGTTAAAAGAATTTGATTCATTATTACTGCAGCATATTTTATTTGCCGCTACTAATGCGAGTATGGCTTTTATACATGGATTAACGCGAAGCTATTTTGCAAAATCGCCCGTTTGCGGTGAGACTGCTTCATATTATAAGCAGTTAGGGCGTATGAGCCGAGGACTTGCCTTTAGCACTGATGTGGCAATGTTAGTACTTGGTGGTGAGCTTAAACGTAAAGAGATGATTTCAGCGCGTTTAGGGGATGTCTTAAGCCACTTATACTTAGCATCTTGTGTATTAAAACGTTTTGAAGACGAGGGGCGTCAACAAGCTGATCTTCCGTTCGTAAAATATGCGGTTGAATTGTCACTGTTTGAAATTGGCCAAGCATTTGACGGTTTTTTCAAAAACTTTTCAAACCCAGTTATTAACTTCATTTTAAAACGTATTGTATTTCCGCTTGGTAATCATTATCAGCGCCCAAGTGATGAACTTGCACAAACAATTTGTGAGCATATGACCCAACCTGGGGTATTTAGAAACCGCTTAACTCATTTATGTTATGTGGATGATAAAGCGGGTACTGGTGTGATGGAGAATGCGTTTATGGCGATGCATGATACCAGCTCCGCCTTCAAACGATTGAAGAAATGGCAACGTGACGGCACACTTAACCGTAATGCTGATATAGCAACTGCAATCGACAGTGCGCTTGAAAAACAGTTAATAACTGATGAGCAAGGCGAAAAGCTACATGCTGCAAATAACCTACGCAAACAGGCTATTGCGGTAGATAATTATCAGCCAGGTGAACTGTAATAGCGAAAACTAACAAGCCTTGCTGCGAGCAAGGCTTGTTAAGCTATTTAAATATTTAATATAAAGCGTTAGCGTGCAAAAGGATCGGCATTGATTTTATCAACATACCAATTGCCTTTTTTACGCACCATTTTTACGCTGCGCATATCATCAACTTTATTACCATTGAAGTGGCCTGTGAAAATAAGGTTGATATTGGCTGTATCGCCATACTGTTCTCTTAAACTCATATTAGTCATATCAACTTCAATTACTACATCATCGTATTGCATGTTGACTAAATTGCGGGCAAATTGTTTTGAGGTGCCATAAGAGTTCATGATCCGCGCCATTTTAGGTGTGGCCATGGTAGTGGCTTTGCTCAGATCCTGTTCGTTATAAAGTGTATCAAAAAATAGTGCTGCGCTATTTCCTGGGGTATTTTTTTCACCTTTTGGTGAATCTTCATTTCCACAGCCGCTTAACAGCAGTAAAAATGTAGCAGTGCAAAGAGTTATAAATGATTTCATTAGATAAATAGATTTATTAGTGATGATTTAGTGTGTGACGAAATACGACAGATGTAAAGTTTACGGTAAGAATTAGTGATGTGAATGCAATAAATAATAAAAAAGGATGCAGTTTGCATCCTTTTTCAAAAGCTATTTAAACTTATTGAACCAGCTCTTGCTCTGAAAACTCTTCAGCAAAAAGTGGGCTTGATAAATAACGTTCAGTTGCACTAGGTAAAATTACTACGACATTTTTACCTGCATTTTCAGGTAACTCAGCAATGCGTTTTGCCGCAACAACCGCAGCGCCAGATGAAATACCAACTAATATACCTTCTTTTTTCATCAGCTCATGAGCCATTGCTATACATTCTTCATTAGACACTTGCTCTACACCATCGATCATTGATAGATCTAAATTACCAGGAATAAAGCCTGCGCCAATACCTTGAATTTTATGTGGCCCAGGTTTAATTTCTTCACCCGCGAGTGTTTGGCTGATCACTGGCGAATTAGTTGGTTCAACAGCGATTGATTTTACATTAAGGCCTTTTTCAAGTTTCAAATAACGGCTGACACCAGTAATTGTACCTCCAGTACCTACACCAGCCACAAAGAAATCAACTTTACCATCTAATGCATTAAAGATTTCTGGGCCTGTTGTTTCAAAGTGAATTTTAGGGTTTGCAGGGTTTTCGAATTGTTGCAATAAAATAAACTTTTCAGGGGCTGATGCTTGAATTTCCTTTGCCTTAGCGATCGCACCGTTCATACCTTTAGCGCCATCTGTAAGTACAAGGTTTGCACCAAGTGCTTTTAATAGTTTACGACGTTCTAAGCTCATAGTGTTTGGCATCGTAAGCGTTAACTTGTAACCACGAGAGGCTGCAACAAATGCCAGTGCAATACCTGTGTTACCTGAAGTAGGCTCGATGAGCTCTTTGTCTTTGGTAAGTTGACCTGATTTTTCAGCCTCCCAAATCATCGATGCACCAATGCGGCATTTAATACTAAAGCTTGGGTTACGCGACTCAACTTTAGCGTATACATTCCCACCTGTAACACGATTAAGTTTTACCAACGGTGTGTTACCGATGCTTAGTGAGTTATCTTCAAAAAAAGTAGACATAATGTTCCCTTAGGTGCAATTTATTCAATCGTGACCGATTTTTATGTAATCGATCTGTAATAGTGACACTTTACTGCTGAATTAAAAAAACTAAAGTAAAGTTTGGCTATAAGATATATCTATTCGGCTTATAACTGAATGAAATAAAAACAGCGACTGCTTGTAAGTATAGTTATTAAGACCAAAATACTATCAGTTATGCTGACATAGGATTATTAGGGATACAAATACTGACCAAAATTTATATGCGCTAGATCATAATGAATTGCCTAGTTGATATTATAATGAACAAATTAGACGGGCGTTTAACGCTAAAAGTGATTGTATTTTGTGCAAACAGGCTGTTGTTGAGCGGTTTTATGATACATATAATTAAAAACATGCTAAAACCTCACCCATCAAAATTTATGAAGTGATGACAATGACGTTAATCTTAAAATTAATTGCCGGTATATTGGCCGGTATTTTAGTGGGCTTATATGTTCCACTAACAGGTGTTGAACTCCTTTACACGGTAAAAGAAATAATTGGTCAGCTGATCACTTTTACTATTCCACTAATTATTTTATTTTTTATAGCATCAGGAATTGCAGGTTTACCAAAAGGTTCAGGCCATTTGTTAGGTAAAACCGTTGGTTTCGCCTACGGTTCGACCATTATTGCAGGCACATTAGCTGTGATGGTTGTTAGTGCAATTATTCCGTTATTTGATGGCGGTTTAACCTTTGAAGCTGAAATAGCAACCGAAGTGGCAAGTTTTATTGATTTAGAGATCCCACCATTGATGGGTGTTATGACCGCGCTTGCCACAGCGTTTGTGTTTGGCATCGGTATGAGCCAATTAGAGCTAGAGACCTTGAAAAAAGTATCGGATCAGGGCCGCGATGTGATTGATGGTTTGCTAGCAAAAGTTATTATTCCAGCATTACCGTTTTATATTGCAGGTGTGTTTGCTGAGATGACAGTTGCAGGCACTGTTGTTGATACCTTACAAACGTTTGGTGTGGTGTTGATTGCTGCATTAATAATGCATTGGGTATGGTTAAGTATTCTTTATATCGGTACGGGTATTTTATTAAAACGCAACCCAATTGAATTAATTAAAAATATGCTCCCAGCTTACTTTACAGCCTTAGGCACTATGTCAAGCGCTGCGACTATTCCAGTGTCTTTACGCTCAAGCAAAGCAAATAATGTAAAAGAAGATGTTGCTAACTTTACTGTACCTTTGTGTGCGACTATTCATCTATCTGGCTCAACGATCACTATCGTAACTTGCGCGATGGCGGTGATGTTTTTATCACCAAATATGGATGTACCATCATTATTTGGGATGTTGCCGTTTATTATGATGCTAGGTGTGGTAATGATTGCCGCGCCGGGTGCTCCGGGCGGGGCAGTCATGTCTGCGCTGGGTTTATTAACCAGCATGCTCGGTTTCAATGAAGGTGCTGTGGCACTCATGATAGCGCTTTATCTGGCTCAGGATAGTTTTGGCACAGCCTGTAATGTTACCGGTGATGGGGTAATTGCCTTGTGGGTTGACCGCTTCAGTGAAAAAACGCCATCTTAAATTAGTTATCTGAAACGATAATTGGGTTATCGTTTCAGATTTTCTGTGTTAGTGTGACGAATTAAATTGTCATACTAACATGCTGTTAGGTTATATGAGGGTGTCCCATTGATTAATGTACTTTTAGTTGATGACCATGAACTCGTACGAACGGGTATCAAACGTATTTTAGATGATGTTCGTGGGTTTAAAGTAATTGGTGAAGCTAAAACAGGTGAAGAAGCGGTACAGTTTTGCCGTCAGCATTCTCCTGATATTGTGCTAATGGACATGAATATGCCAGGTATTGGCGGATTAGAAGCGACCAAGAAAATTTGTCGCTATTGCCCTGATGTGAAAATTATTGTGTTAACTGTACATTGTGAAGACCCATTCCCAAGTAAAGTGATGCAAATTGGCGCTCATGGTTACTTAACCAAAGGGGCGGGCTCTGATGAAATGGTCAATGCAATTCGCGCAGTAAATGCAGGACAACGCTATATTGCACCAGAAATAGCTCAACAAATTGCCCTTGCGCAAGTGACGGGTCGTACTGATGAAAGTCCATTTCAGAGTTTATCTGAACGTGAATTACAGATCATGTTAATGATCACTAAAGGTGAAAAGGTGCAAGACATTGCCGAACGCCTTAATTTAAGTTCTAAAACAGTGAACAGTTATCGCTATAGAATGTTTGAAAAGCTGAATGTGGGTGGTGATGTTGAACTAACTCATTTGGCTATTCGTCATAAGATGATCGACATCGACAGCGCCCACTAGTGTTGCCCCATGGCAGAATTTGATCACGCCCATTTCTTAAAAACACTATCAAGCGAACCCGGCGTTTATCGGATGCTTGATAGTGATGATAAAGTTATTTATGTTGGTAAAGCTAAAAACCTTAAAAAACGTGTTAGTAGCTATTTTCGTAGCAATGTCACGGATGGCAAGACTCGCGCTTTAGTCAGTAACATTAGTGATATTGACATCACTTTAACCAATACTGAAACCGAAGCCTTACTGCTTGAAAATAACTTAATAAAAAAATATCAGCCACGTTACAATATTTTACTGCGTGATGATAAATCCTATCCGTATATTTTATTAACTGCTCACAAACATCCAAGACTTGCATTTCATCGCGGTAGCCGCAAAGTGAAAGGCGAGTATTTTGGGCCATTTCCAAGCGCTGGCGCTGTCTCTGAAAGTTTGCGGTTAATGCAGAAAATATTTCCTGTTCGTCAATGTGAAGATGCGTATTATCGCGTTCGCAGTCGACCTTGTTTGCAATTTCAGCTAAAACGTTGTTCTGCACCTTGCGTGAATGAAGTGAGTGACGATGAATACAATCAGCAAGTTGATTTTGTACGTAAATTTTTGACTGGCAAATCTCATGAAGTCATCGCAGCGTTGATCTCTAAAATGGAAGCTGCGAGCCACGCTTTGCAATTTGAATTGGCAGCTAAAGTACGCGATCAAATAATGCTACTGCGTAAAATGCAAGAGCAACAATCAATATCAGGTAATTATGCCGAAATGGATGTTGTGGGTTTTGCTCATTTAAATGGCCTTAATGGCATTCATTTGTTGATGATCCGCGATCATAAAGTACTCGGTAGCAAAACGTACTTTCCAAAAGTACCGAAAGATTCACAGCCACAAGAAATACTGGCTTCATTTCTTGGGCAATATTATTTAGCGCCAGGTGCAACAGGGCGAATTGCTAAAGAAGTTATTTTGCCATTTGCACTTGATGAAGTTGATGTACTCAGTGAAGCATTAAGCCAAGTGAGTGAACGCAAAGTAACTTTAAAAACAGTTACACGCGGTGAGCGTGCGCAATACTTACAGCTCGCTAATAAGAATGCGCTTAATAGTATTACCGTGAAGCAAAGCACTCAGGATTCGATTAATAAGCGTTACGCACAACTTAAAGCGACGTTAGGGCTTGATGATATTAATCGTATGGAATGTTTTGATATCAGCCATACAATGGGAGAAAACACAGTTGCCAGTTGTGTGGTGTTTGATTCGCAAGGACCGAATAATAAAGAATATCGACGCTTTAATGTCACAGGGATCACTGGAGGTGATGATTATGCTGCAATGGAGTTTGCGTTAAACAAGCGTTACAACAAGTTGGTTGACGAAGATAAAATTCCTGATGTGATTTTTATCGACGGTGGTAAAGGACAACTTTCTCGTGCCGAGCAGTACTTTGCTAATTGGCCACATGCAAAAATGCCGCTGTTAGTCGGTGTGGCAAAAGGCACCAGTCGTAGGCCAGGCCTTGAAACACTATTAATTGATGGTGGCCGGAAAACAATCCCAATGGATTCAGACGCACCAGCGCTACATTTGATCCAACATATTCGCGATGAATCACATCGCTTTGCTATTGCAGGGCACCGTAACAAGCGGCAAAAACAACGCACTCAATCACTATTAGAAGAGATAGGTGGTATCGGCTCGGTACGACGCCAAACATTATTAAAATTTTTAGGGGGCATGCAGGGAGTAAAAGCTGCTAATATAGATCAATTAAAGCAAGTACCCGGGATCAGCTCTGACATGGCTGAGAAGATATTTAACCATTTGCATGACAAGGGCTAGCCCTTCGTGCGAATATAGAAAAAAAGACATCCCCAAGTAGTTATGTGGAATATTCCAAACACACTCACAACATTTAGACTTTTTCTTATCCCCATTTTTTTGGTGGTATTTTATCTGCCTTATTCATGGGCTTTCTTTGCTGCAGCTTTTATTTTCTGGCTTGCATCGATCACTGATATTCTTGATGGCTATCTAGCGCGCAAGCTTGAGCAGTCTACGCCATTTGGTGCATTCTTAGATCCTGTTGCTGACAAAGTGATGGTGTGTACAGCATTGGTTGCTTTAGCTAGTTATTATCAATCAATGTATATGACTATTCCTGCTTTAATCATAATAAGCAGAGAAATTGTTATCTCAGCACTTCGAGAATGGATGGCAGAGCAAGGCAAGCGTGGTAATGTAGCTGTATCAAATATGGGTAAGTTTAAAACTGCTGCGCAAATGTTAGCTATTATTGGACTCATTTGGCAATACGATAGTTGGATGATGTACTTAAGTTATGGCTTACTTTACATTGCGACCTTCTTAACGGTTACTTCTATGCTGCAATATTTGATAGCAGCGTGGTCTGAATTGACTAAAAATTGACTCTAAACGTATAATAACGCACCGTTTTAGATAAAAAATAATCAAACAGTTCAAAACTAGCATTTTTTGTATTGACGCGTTTAATAATCTCTGTAGAATGCGTCCGTGTTGAGAGGGCATAGCCCCCTAGATAAACAAAGTGACACTGGTTAAGTTGCTAGAATGTTTTACCGCGACAAGGTTGCGATGAAACATATTAATACTTACATGCGTTATGCGGCACTAGCTCAGTTGGTAGAGCGCGACCTTGCCAAGGTCGAGGTCACGAGTTCGAGCCTCGTGTGCCGCTCCAGTTTATCAAAGGTTACCCAGTATTGAGGCGGAATGGCAGAGTGGCCATGCACCGGATTGCAAATCCGTTTACCCCGGTTCGACTCCGGGTTCCGCCTCCAATCAACACTCCACACGCTTTAATTAGCAAACTCGATGCCCGAGTGGTGGAATTGGTAGACACAAGGGATTTAAAATCCCTCGACTAACAAGTCGTGCCGGTTCAAGTCCGGCCTCGGGCACCACTTTGTGGTTTAGTTGCATATACCAAATGTAACTTTTAAAAATGTAGTAATTAGAATTAATATGATGCGGCACTAGCTCAGTTGGTAGAGCGCGACCTTGCCAAGGTCGAGGTCACGAGTTCGAGCCTCGTGTGCCGCTCCATATTAGTTTTATCCACTTGCTTTAAATAGCAAACTCGATGCCCGAGTGGTGGAATTGGTAGACACAAGGGATTTAAAATCCCTCGACTAACAAGTCGTGCCGGTTCAAGTCCGGCCTCGGGCACCACTTTAAATTACTCAACCAAGGTAATTTAAGGGCGATAAAAAATATTTCTTACAAAGAATTATATCTAATTATGCGGCACTAGCTCAGTTGCCAGAACGTTTACCGCGACATAGTCGCGCACCAACGTACAAATTACTGACAAAGTTTTATGCGGCACTAGCTCAGTTGCCAGAACGTTTACCGCGACATAGTCGCGCACCAACGTACAAATTACTGACAAAGTTTTATGCGGCACTAGCTCAGTTGGTAGAGCGCGACCTTGCCAAGGTCGAGGTCACGAGTTCGAGCCTCGTGTGCCGCTCCAAATTATTTGTTACATTTAGGCGGAATGGCAGAGTGGCCATGCACCGGATTGCAAATCCGTTTACCCCGGTTCGACTCCGGGTTCCGCCTCCAAATAATTACTCCACACGCTTTAATTAGCAAACTCGATGCCCGAGTGGTGGAATTGGTAGACACAAGGGATTTAAAATCCCTCGACTAACAAGTCGTGCCGGTTCAAGTCCGGCCTCGGGCACCACTTTATATTCACTATTACTTCATTTATACCTACAGCGTAAAAAAACACACCCAAAATTGCTTATCTATCTATTAAATTAAACTTTCACCTTATAGCTTTTGTATGCGTTTAACTTTTATCCATAGCGCGTACGGACAATCTTAATACCAAAATATACGCAAATCACTTTGTTGATTGATGCCAGAGAAATTAGCTTAACTAACACTAATACCAATCTGCATAAAGATTAAGTAAATTTGATCCAATCTCTAGAGCATATAATTTTAACCGTATCAGGGACGGAGATGAATTTATTCCACGCTTGCGAAACCTGTTCGACTATTTCTTCATAACCACTAAATACACGATTAGATAGACAGTGTTGTCGTATCCAACTCAATTGTTAAGGTAGTTTGAAATCCATTTTTGACACTGCAGCGTGCTGTATTTGGCCGCTTAGCAATATTCGTTCTGTTTCCCCCCTCAAAGAATAATGAAACAGCAAGCAGGCGTATGCGTTTTCTTGCATTAGGCTCTTTACGTGATAAAACTAAAAGTTGTTTGGATTCTTTTAAGTTCAATTCAGTAAAAGTAGATAAGTATCTGTGCGCTAATTAGATCACATAATTTGGCAGATTGGTATAAAAAGCAGCAGGCTTTACTTTTGTGGTGACGCTTGATAAATGGCCAATGCTGAGAACAGTAAAGCGTCACTATGCCAATTGCAGCCGCATGCATACCCAATAGATTCAGAGCAACACTCCTGTGTGGCGCTTCGCTGAAGCATTGTTGAAGCATTGTTGAAGCTGTAGCCAGATTTATAAAGCACTCAATAAGGGCCGCGCTTTAGCGATGAATATATTAGACGCTTGTGATAGCAAATCTGAATAACTACTAAGGCATTATTATTTTGATCAAAAAAGGGAGCACATAGACTCCCTCTTTGATTGTAAATAAGCTTATTTACTTTTTATGCCAAATCCCTTTCGGGATGGTTTGATCAAGCTGAGTATTTTTGGTTGGATCAAATGTTGGTAATTTGCCAGCTTTGCGCTGTGTCGTGTAGTCGTTCGCAAGCCAGATCACCACGCCTGATAACATAAACAGTGCAATAACATTCACGATTGCCATGAGGCCCATCGAAATATCAGCTAAGGTCCAGATCAACCCCAGTTCACTCACAGAGCCAAACATCACCATACCTAATACTATAAGTCTAAAGATCAACATACCATGCTCATGATTATGCTCTAAGAATAATAGATTAGTTTCTGCGTATGAATAGTTAGCAACAATTGAGGTAAAAGCAAAGAATAATATAGCAATCGCAACAAAGATTGTGCCCCAGCTTCCAACATGTTCTTCAAGAGCAGCCTGAGTTAATGCAATACCAGTTACACCTGAGTCAGCTACTAATTGATCAGAGAGCAAAATCAGCGCGGCTGTTGCACTACATATAACAACCGTATCAATAAATACACCAAGCATTTGCACATAACCTTGTGAGGCAGGGTGGGGCGGATTTGGCGTCGCAGTCGCTGCCGCATTTGCTGCGCTACCCATACCTGCTTCATTTGAGAATAAGCCGCGCTTTATTCCTTGGATCATTGCTTGCATAACGCCATAACCAATCGCACCGGCACCCGCTTGCTCAATTCCAAATGCACTATTAATAATACGCATAAATACAGTCGGTAATTGCTCTGCATTAATAGCGCACACATATAAAGCTACAAGTAAGTAAGCTAATGCCATAAATGGTACAACCAACTCTGCAAAGCGAGAAATAGTTTTCAGGCCACCAAATATAATAATGCCAGAGCCAACGACTAGTACTAAACCAACAACATAGTTTGGAATGTCAAAAGCGACTTTAAATGCAGCGGCTATAGAGTTAGATTGCACTGCATTGAATACTAGGCCAAATGCCAATATCAAACAGAGTGAGAAAATCACCCCCATCCAACGTTTGCCCAAACCATATTCCATATAATAAGCAGGGCCTCCTCTGAAGTTACCATGTTCATCACGAATCTTATAAGCTTGAGCCAAAGTACTTTCTGCAAAACTCGTTGCCATACCTATTAAGGCAATTAGCCACATCCAGAAAATAGCCCCAGCACCACCTAAATACAGTGCAACAGCAACACCAGCCATATTTCCGGTACCAACACGTGCGGCTAAGGAAGTACAAAAAGCTTGGAAAGATGAAATACCGTTTTTATCACACTGACGAGAATTGAACATGACTTTAATCATGTGGGGGAATTGAACAAATTGAATGAACTTGAGTTTAATAGTAAAAAAGAGTCCTGCCGCTATTAATAGGTAGACGAGAATATGACCCCAAAGCAGCCCACTAATACTATTTATTATATCTATCATGTTATATGCCTAATGAACGAGTTTAAAAAACAGCGGGCAACTTACCATAAGCAAAGCAGATAGTTTAGTGAAACGATGAAAAAAACGAGGTTATCCACAGGCTTCTGTGGGTAAGGTGTCAGTTTCTTTTGGGTATCTTGAGGGTATAAAATAAATGCGAATTTAATGATAAAAACGCTTGCGTAAAATTCGCCGCGCCCTATAATGCGACCCCACTGAGACGGCAGACAGCAACGCTTAAGCTGCAAGAGTTAATCAGTTAGTCGAGTAAAACTTGAGTTTAGATTTTTAATAAAGTTTAAAATTAAGTGTTGACAAGAAAATAGGAAAGCGTAATATGCGCAGCCCTAGCGAGATGAAGTTTAACTTTAACCGCAACGTTCTT
>NZ_VXCS01000015.1:0-145909 GCF_052850545.1 Pseudoalteromonas sp. 1181_04 | reverse complement strand
TATGTTGCGATTAATTTAGATGTAGCGACAAATTAAATAGTTCGAACGAGTTAGCGGCCTAGCTTGCTGCATCAAATCAGCTAATTAACCTGCTTAACTGCTCAGGTCAGTAACGACTGTGCATACGAAAAATATAATTGCTGAAGGGTTAAACATTAGGTTTAATGGATAGATAATAAACACTGAGTAACGCAGGGACAGCATAGATACGACAGGCACACTAATTAAATTTGCTTGCTATAGCTTAGGTCATAAAAAGCCTTTCTATATATGTAAAGTCCATAGCATAAACAACACCAACTCTACACATCGAGCAGGTAGCGCCTCAGTCCGACAAGCGATTATGCAACACAAACTGCGTGTCGCATAAATACTAAAATGTTATAGCGCAATTGAAATTCAGCAAGATTCGGGTCGGCATTAATCGTTCGGCCTCCTAATATAGCATCTGTTCGGGCATATGCCCTTTAATTGTCAGCAGAGCTAGGAGAAATAATCGATGAACATATTGGCCAACAAAGTTGCTATTGTTACTGGTGCCAGCACCGGCATTGGCTATGCAGCCGCGAAGCTTTTTGCGAGAGAAGGTGCTGCCGTAGTGGTGGCAGCAAGGCGACAGAAGGAGCTTGATGAACTGGTGGAATTAATCAAGACTGAAGGTGGGCAGGCACTGGCACTAGCCGGTGATGTTGGCGAAGAAGCTTTTGCCAAAGCTTTGGTAGATAAGGCTGTAAGCCACTTTGGTGGCCTGGATATCGCTTTTAACAATGCTGCCATTCTGGGTGCTATGTGCCCTGTGCCGCAGATGTCGCTCACGGACTGGAATCAAGTTATTGCGACCAACTTAACCAGTGCATTTTTGGGCGCAAAGTACCAGCTGCCCGCCATGGCTGCCCGAAAAGGAGGTTCGTTAATTTTCACCTCTACCTTCGTTGGTTACACCACAGGTATGCCAGGCATGGCTGCCTACGCAGCCAGTAAGGCTGGTCTTATTGGTTTGACTCAAGTGCTGGCGTCAGAGCATGGGCCTCAGAATATCCGGGTCAATGCCCTTTTGCCTGGTGGTACTGATACGCCAGCGGGACGTGAGTTTGCTAATACGCCAGAAGCATTGGCGTTTGTGCGTAACCTGCATGCGCTCAAGCGTATGGCGACACCAGATGAAATTGCTCAATCCGCATTGTACTTAGCATCCGATGCATCCAGTTTCACAACTGGTTCTGCGATGTTGGTAGATGGCGGTGTATCCATAAATCGTGTCTGAGAGGCAGAGTGTGTCAGACTATGACCGTATCGCACGTGCTATGGCATACTTGGTAGATCGTGCAACTACCCAGCCCGCTCTAGAAGAGATAGCCGCCCATGTGCATCTGAGTCCGTATCATTTTCAGAGGTTGTTTTGTCGTTGGGCGGGTACCACGCCAAAGCGGTTTTTGCAGGTCCTGACATTGGAGCGTAGCAAGGAGTTGTTGGATAAATCCCGCTCTCTGCTCGACGTTTCACATGAGATTGGCTTAAGCGGTAGTTCAAGGTTGCATGATCACTTTGTGCAGCTGGAGGCAGTGACACCGGGGGAGTATAAAAATAAGGGTAAGGAGCTACGTATCGAATACGGTGTGCACCCTACACCACTGGGGCCTATGTTTGTAGCTGTAACACAGCGTGGTGTTTGTAGGGTTGAGTTCATGGACTTCAATTACATTGAAGAGCTGCTGGATGACTTGCGTAACGCTTGGCCATTGAGTTCGATTGTTGAAAGCATCACATCTACGCACTATGTTATTGATGCGTTTTTTAGTAGTGATACAGCTGCCAAACATGGTCCGCTGTCGCTTCATGTGAAAGGTACGAATTTTCAGGTAGCTGTGTGGCGGGCGCTGCTGAAAATACCACCGGGCGCAGTGGCTAGCTATTCTCAGGTAGCCACAGCACTCAATGCGCCCCAATCTGCAAGAGCGGTTGGTAACGCCATTGGAGCAAATCCTGTTGCTTTACTGATCCCCTGCCATCGGGTAATACAGCACAGTGGTGCACTTGGTGGTTACCGTTGGGGGCCAGCCAAGAAGCTTATGGTACAAACATGGGAAAAAATGCGTGATGAACCTGTTTCGCTATAACAATGTCATGCAGCTGACGTTCTTATCTTACCCCGCGCGGCAGATGGCGGGCGTTGAGGCTGTAGAATTACTCTTTACAGGAACGAATGCACCTACTTTTAGTTGTTCAACTTTTAACCTTGAATCTACTATCAAGCTATGATCTAGTAAATATTATTCACCCACGGTAAATCGTTATGGCTCTTTCGTTGGGTGAGGAGTCAAGCGAGACTTATCCTACCAAAATAAATTCATTCCAATCAATTTCGCTGAGCAAATTGACCTTGCGCGGACAAACGAAAGTGAATGCTTTCACTTCACACTGCGGCAACTGTATTGCTTAGTTCATAATAGAGAAAAGCTGCAAAACACGATGCACTAATTAGGGTAGCCCTTATCACCTCAAATAAGCCACTCAAACACCTTGCAAAATGCCAATTAAAATAACACCAAGTCCTCTTTTTATATTTTACGTAAAATCGAAGTAACTAATTGAATCAAAATAGGAACTCGGCTATGGTGAATGCATCAATAAGAATAAATTAAAAACGAGTAATTCTACAGGCTCGTTACATTTCTTGAGAATACGCATGACCAAGGCAGAAATTAAAAAGTTGTTTGTTGCAATCGAAAAGCACGACCAGGATTCAGTTCTTGGTATCCTTGCAAAGGATAAGGGCGTAATCGAAACAGTTGGGCACCATAACGCTAATTGCAGAGACAAGACTCCTTTGATGTATGCCATGCAATGCGAAGATTTTGAGCTTGCCAACAAGCTCATAGAGTTGGGGGCTAACGTAAAGGCAAAAATGCCAGCAGGGCCTGAGACTAGCGTAATTCAATTAGCTGTAAAGTTTGGCCATGGTCTAAATCCAAATTTTGATAAATGGCTTAGCTTTACTCAAAAGCTTATTGAGCAAGGCGCTAATCCATCAGAGGCCTTATGGCCGGCGTGCCATGGATACAACAAAGTTGCGGATAAACCGGAAATTATTTCACTATTATTACAAAATGGTGCTTCCCTGGAAGGCGAAGTTGGCAATAGCGGTAGCACAGTGAAAGAGCTTCTTGTGATTAATTCGCAGCTCTATTCAAGTCGAGTTCTTAATCTATTCGGGCTGTAGCAATGACAAAATGTGACACATATGAGCCTTAACTCTGTCAATAGGCACTAGTATTTTCTTTAACCGTTTTTATACAGTGACGGTCAATTCAAAATCAACTTTAATTCAATAAGCAAATTCGTTTACTTCGTCGGCGATGCGGCGGTTAAGCAAGTAGCTTACGGCAAACACATATAGGCGCGTTACGCAGTAATCGATTATTGCGATCTCATCGCAGCCAGGTTTTTCCCATATCCTTTTGGGATAGCTGGGGCGCTTCGACTAAATGGATTTAGGAGGTAGAGCGAAGCAGGATGCTAGAGCCGAGACATTCATCGGTTAACCTTATCATGGCACTATTCAAGGCGGCTGGTTTCATCATTGTGATCCAGTTATATTTAGGTGCGTAACGCAGTTATCAAGTCAGGTGTAAGCGACTTTGTTTATTGTATTAATGCACGCGTACTGAGTGTCTAATCAAGGCAAGTGGTTTAGGTCTGTAGGCATATAATCAGGTTAAACCTTGTTGGTTATTAACTCACCCAATTGATTCATGCTCAGCCTTATATCCAGTTAGATGTTCAGCTGAAATAAAAGGACAGACAAAAATTTTTGCAATATTTACTTTTAGATAAAATAGAAGTAACCGATTGAATCAAAATAGGAACTCGGCTATGGTTAATGCATCAATAAAAATAAATTAAAACGAGTTAATCTACAGGCTCGTTATATTTTAAGTGCTAAATTTTACTTCTAAATTAGCTATATAAGGGATTTTATAATGAAAACTGGACTTTTAGTTCTATTATTTATCGTAGCCTTTGGCGTATCTGCAAAAGACGTCATTAAACCAAGTGTTTCAGGCTTGTATCAAGTAGATAAAGTGAACCTTTTTATTGAATGTTATGGTGAAGCCTCCCCTTCAATAATTATCAATGCTGGCTTTGGTGGTACGGTTGAAGACGGAAACTGGAAGAAGGTAATACAATCACTTCACAAAAAAAATAGAGTGTGTATTTATGACAGAGCCAACTTGGGGAAAAGTGATAAATCGCAAGGCCATTATGATCTAGGCACTATTGTTGAGCATCAAAATGTATTGTTACAAAGGGCTGGAATTCAGCCTCCTTACGTAATGGTTGGACACTCTTATGGCTCATATCCTATTAAGTTATTTAATCACCTTTACCCTGAAAAGGTCAGCGCCATTTTACTTGTAGATCCTTCATTGTATGGCCAATTTAGAAGCCATATAAAAAAGTGGGATGCAAAAAATGACACATATGATGCTGATACCAAGAAGAATATGGAAGCTGAACTTGCTAGCTGGCATGGTGCTCCTGATAATCTAGAAAAAATTAATATGAGAACTAGTTCAACGTTCATTCAGCAAAGCGACGATTTTGGTGACACACCTTATGTATTACTTTGGAACAGAGACGCAATTTGGGTGCCTGCAAATCAAACTCCAGATAACTGGCATCCAGCAGTCTGGGAGCGTATTAAAAAGTCTTATTCTACCGAATTAAATAAGATGCAGACTTTATCTAAAGATACCAAAATTACATTTGCAACAACTCCAGAGCATTACATACAAAAACATGAACCAGAGATTGTTATCGCAGAGATTAATTATTTATTGAATAAACTTTGAAATGAGTAAGCAAGACATAACAAGCGCCTTAACTCCAACAATGTTAAGTTGTCATGGTTTTGGCAAACAACGCAAAGTCATGCCAACACATTATGTAATGGTCTAATTGGACTGATTTATATCTTTTTAGTAGGATTAACTAGAGTTGTTAAACGCGATAAAGATGGCTTAAGGCGCATTAAATGGGGGTTTATAAACCTTGTACTATTTAGCTTGTCCATATATCTCTATGTTAATCAATCCTTTCTAAAGTTTGGTGATATTACTGCGGCAAGTATTTGCTTGGCTTTTTTATCAGGGGTTTTGCCAATAACACTTTTATTTTCTTTATGGATTTCTTTAAGAGGAAAGTTGCAAAGTAAGTTAATAAAATTGGATATTGCATCGATCATGATGTCTATACAATTTTGTTTAGTATTGGCTGCTTGGGGGCAGATATCCACTATATTTTGGCAATAAATTGCAGAGCTTTAACACATATGAGCCTTAACTCTGTCAATAGGAACTAGTATTCTTTTTGACCGTTTTTATACAGTGACGGTCAATTCAAAATCAACTTTAATTCAATAAGCAAATTCGTTTACTTCGTCTGTCGATGCGGCTTCATCATTGCAAAGATAAGCTCTTATCACCGCAAATAAGCCACTTAAATATCTGTAACAACTTGAAAAATGTCAATTAAAACAACACTAAATCCTATTTTATATTTTACGTGAAAGTCAGTTGTCGATTGAATCAAAATAGGAACTCGGCTATGGTTAATGCATCAAGTTCAGCTACAGGTTGCGCAGGAGTTGGTGAATGAAAAAACATAACAAAAGCATGTTGCATAAACTACTGAGTGGTTGGACGGTTTTTCCGCTCGTACCGCGCTACAAAACCGCCGCAAATGCAAGGCATTATGTGAATGGAGGTTAAATTGTCTTCTGTGCCAAGAAATAAGGATGAATTGGAGTTAGCCATAAACTCAGTGTTCCCAAAACTAATGGCTGATTATCGCTCAATTTCAAAAAGCAAAGCTCGTAAATTGGGCGTAGAAGGAAATATCAAAGGTACAATCATTAGCGTTAGTGACACAGTTGCTTACCTGATTGGTTGGGGCAAACTCGTCCTTAAATGGCATCATCTAAAGTCTCAAAATCAGGATGTAGATTTCCCTGAAACTGACTACAAATGGAATCAACTTGGGTTACTAGCTGAAAGTTTCCACGAAAAATATCGTGACTGGAAATACGATGATCTGCTTGTTGAGCTGGAGTCTACGGTTCACGAGATACTTTTACTCATTTCAAGTTTAAGTAATCATGAGTTGTATGGTGTTGCGTGGTATGAGCGATGGACTCTAGGGCGCATGATTCAATTTAATACGTCATCACCTATGAAAAACATGCGAACAAAAGTTCGGCGCTTCAATCGGGAATTCACATAACACATATGAGCCTTAACTCTATTAATAGGCACTAGTATTCTTTTTGACCTTTTTATTCAGTGACGGTCAATTATAAATCAATAAACAAATTTGTTTACTTCGTCGGCCGATGTGGCTTCATCATTGCAAAGGTAAGCCCTTATCACCGCAAATAAGCCACTTAAATATCTGTAATACTTTGAAAAAAAGCCAATTAAAACAACACCAAGTCCTCTTTTTTATATTTTACGTGAAAGTCAGTTGTCGATTGAATCAAAATAGGAACTCGGCTATGGTTAATCCATCAATAAAAATAAATTAAAACGAGTTATTCAACAGGCTCGTTATATTTATTAAGGTAGTTTAAATATCATTTGATAGTGAAATAGCTGCATTCATAGCAAAGTCAGACCAAAACGGAGAACGGGCTGATTTAGAAAAGTTAAAACGATTAAATAAAAAATAGGCGGTATTATTCCTAAGTGGTATATCGAGGCAATGTCCACACCTATTTTGCAATTTACTTCTTGGCTGGCAAAAATTTGAACCAGAAGAAGACTTTGATGGCATTGAAGAGATTCAAATTGTGAACATTGATTTATGGAAGAAGTTAATTGTGATTCCTACTCAGGGATGTATGTGTTGCCAGCAAACTATCTTGTTATTGGTTATGGCGCTGATTGGGCTGATAATTGTTTTGTAATTCCAACGGATCAAAGCGACGATCCGCCTCTTTATGAAGTGTTGCATGATGTGGCACTCAGCACTGAAGAGCTTGTTTCGACGATAAAGTCGGGTGCAGGTGGCTGTGAGAAAATAGCTGATAAACTGTCTATTTTTGTGGGCAATGCGATTGCACTAAAAACATAGCAAATTACTGCAGTGCGACTTGTGAACAGAGTAACAGAGCACGTGATATGGAGCTAATAAGCAATTTCACAGTTAATATGAACGATATTTAAGAGGAGGTTCTGTGGTTACTAAAGAAATAGAAAATATTGAGCGCAGTATTGGTAAGTTACCTAAATCTTACCGTGATTGGATCGAACAGGGTATTACAAAAGACAGCTCCTACAATATGTATTTGTTAGAGTGGATTTCAAGCTCAAATGTATTGAAAATTGAAATAGCTCCTGAGGGCGTACTTGATGGTATTTTGCCAATTGGTGTCTTCCATGGTGTTGCATTTTGGTGTTTGGATAATAAAAATAATGGCAGGGTCATTTTATGTCCACATGATGATATCGTTGCTGATTTTTATGCGCCTTCAGTTGAAGGGTGGATATATCGAATTTGCTTACAAGAAGCATCTAATTTCTGTGATGAAGACGAGATAGTGCAAAAACAGTTACAACTTTGGGCGTCTTTACTCGAAGAATCTAAACCTACTTGGGCTGAGCACATTATGTTGCTGGCAAAATCAAAGGTAAAAAATATGGGGCAGCACTCTGGCGTTATTTCTGACGAAGAGGTAGAAGCAATCATAGCTAAAGAATTCGGTTCAGAGTATTTAACAGAAAAAGTTGAGTTTTTAAACCCGGATTAACGTTAGTGGAGTCTCTTGAATTGGCTTCTATTTTTTTGGGAAGCAGTGTTAATGTGGGCATTGTGGAATACCTGTAAGGTGCATATGATCAATCAACTTAAAGTGACGAATATTGAGTTTTACTCGGATGAAACAGCATTAGTAACTGTTGAAAATGAACACTCAGCCGTTGACGTTTTTTGTCACATTTGTGAATACTCCATAGGTGATAAAGTTAATAACCTCCTTAAAGTGCTAGATGCCAACGTTAGAGCGGCGTACCTTGCCGATTGGCCGGTAGAAATGATTGCAGAAGCATCTAAAGAAAGAATTGAAAAAACGGGGCCTTATTCATACATAGGTTGTGGCAAAGTAATTGATGAAAATGAAGGGGTTATTGAGGTTCAAGGTTTTCTTATCGAGTTCGGTGATCTACCTTGCCAAGGCTCAGTCGAGTTTGAAATTGATAGGCTTGATTTATGGTAAATTGCTTAATAAAGCGTTGATGACAACTGCATTGATAGGCTAATAGATGTAGTCTGGAATGAGAGCGATAAAACGTTTTTTAGTCTTTACTGATAAAAAAGAAATTATTTTAACTTGTGATGGAGCGCCACGACGTGAAGTCGTCATATAACAAACCAATTATTCCGACCTTAACTCGCTACGCTCGTTTCGTCGGCATCTTGGGGCTTTAAGTGTCTAGGCTGATTCCGTATTTAAACCTTTTATTCAATTGTATCGTCTAAATAATGAATTTAATCATTTAAAAAAAGAAAACAATGAAGCTTTTTATATCTATTTTACTTTCAGTAATACTGTTTACTTCAACTAACCTAAGCGCAGAGTCGACAAAAAAAGTATTAATCATCGCATCAAATATGATCGATATGGGGGATTCTGAAAAACACGATGCGAGAAATAATTTATGGGAAGTTGCTCCACCGTACCATATTTTTATGAGCCATGGTTATGATGTCGATTTTGTTTCTCCAAATGGAGGAAAGGTTGAGTTCATGATGGATCCGTTGGGTATTAGTAGTTACACCATTAAATATGAAGGCTTTATGGATAAAGCGAAAAACAGCTTTGCTCCTGAACAAATTAACCCAAATGATTACTGGGGAATTTATATTGGTGGAGGGTATGGCCCATTATTTGATGTAGCTAATAACAAGGAATTACAATCAATTATCGCCAAAGTTTATGAATCTGGCGGTATTATTGGTGCAGGTGGTCACGGTGCCGGTGCGTTTGCCGATGTATTATTATCTTTTGGTCAGTATCTTGTTAAAGGTAAAAAAATTGCTGGTTTTCCTAATTCTACTGAAAAATCTAAGTCATGGGCTAAACAAGGTACTCTGCTACCTTTCCTTGTTGAAAGTCAGTTGAATAAAAATGGAGCTATTGCACAAAACAAAAAAACCTTAGAAGATAAACACGAAGTGGTCGTTGATCAAAGAATCGTTTCAACAATGTTTTTACCTTCAGCTGCTCTAGTTGCAAAAGAAATGATAATTTCTCACAAGCAGTAAATGCACATAACACATATGAGCCTTAACTCTGTCAACACAAGTTAACGAGTTATCAGCGATCCGTTAGAACTCGAGGTAAACTTCTACTCCAAATACCATTTAGGGATAAAAGTTTGCGGTAAAAATTCATAAATTAAACTCTCAAGCATATTATTTGCTTTATTTATAAGTTGCAGATAGACATTTAGTTAATTTTATTAACTTAAATAAACAACGTTGTCTTTTTGTTGCTTAGATGAAATAATATCTCACGACATTTATTTAACAAATATATCTGCATTTTAATTTTTAAGTTAAAAATGTTTAAGTTATTGAAATTTAATATCTTACTTTCTATGAAGTGAAAGGTAAGTTGAACTTTGTCTAATCCGTTATCTGACCATACGAAGCGTATAAGGAAGCTCTTGAATGAGTATAATTGTGAATCAAAACGTGGCTAATAAAATTAGTCTAGTTTGTTTTGGGGAGGTCCTTTGGGACTGTTTTGGCGCAACTAAGCGTTTGGGAGGCGCACCTTTAAATATGTGCTTTAGGGTTAAATCACTTGGAATTGATGCACAAATGATAAGTGCAGTAGGGGAGGATGAGTTAGGTGATGCTCTGCTTGACGAATTAAAAGAAAAGCAATTGAGTACAGAGTACATTGCTGTAAACCCAAACAAAAATACCAGTACGGTGCAGGTAACACTTGATAGCCATGGTTCTGCTAAGTACGAAATTATGCCTGATACTGCCTGGGATAATATTGTTTTAACTGATGAAATTATTGGCAAAGTTGAATCGACGGATATTTTTGTGTTTGGTAGTTTAATTGGCCGTACCGACACTTCATTAATAACTTTAAAGCAACTACTAGAACATGCGAAGTTTAAAGTGTTTGATGTAAATTTACGAGCTCCTCACTATCAACTTGAGAGCTTAATAGAATTAATGAATAGCGCTGACTTTATCAAACTAAATGATGAAGAACTATATGAAATAGCAAAAGGAATGGGGTGTAAATACCATTCATTAGAGCAAAACTTAGCATTTATAGCAAAGCAAACCAACACAGAGTTTTTGTGCGTGACGAAAGGAAACCATGGTGCTTTATTATCGATTAAAGGTAAAAACTACTATAACTCAGGCTACCTGATCGATGTTGTGGATACTGTTGGTGCAGGGGATTCGTTTTTGGGGGCTTTAATTTATCAATTGTGCATTCAAAACGATCCGCAACAGGCAATTAATTTTGCTTGTGCTGCAGGAGCTATGGTTGCTCAGCAGCTAGGGGCAACACCAGATATAACGCATCAGCAAATCTTAGAATTTATTGAACCATGTTAGCGTGCAGCGTTGTATTTCAAGTTATACATATAAATAACAAAATATTTTGTTATTTATATTGAATAGATGTTTTTTTAATGTTAAAAAGACAACGTTGTTTATTTGTGTTGGACCGACCAAGCCAAACAACAAAATGTAAAAAGATATTTTTTTACGCCATAAAGACAACGTTGTTAATTTTAATAATGAAATCAACATTAAAAAATAAAATTAAAATGAGGACACACACAATGCTCAGATTTAGGAAAAACCAGCTTGCTGCGAGTGTTAGTACAGTATTGATAGGTTGTTGGCTGCCATCCAACAGCTTTGCCGCTGAACAACTGCAAGAAGAAGCGTCGGCCAAGGTTGGTATTGAAGTTATTGAAGTTTCATATGGTTATGGAAGTGTTAAAAAACAAGATTTAACCGGCGCAGTTAGCACAGTTGAGCTTGAAGATGTCGTTGATCAGCCTTCAGGTAATATCATGCAAAATTTGCAGGGGCGTGTGCCTGGCTTGCAAATTACAACTAATGGTTCACCTAACTCTGCAGCAACAGTGCGTATTCGTGGTCAAGGTTTAGGACCTTTAGGTAATAACGATCCTCTTTATGTTATTGATGGTGTACCAACTAAATCAGGCATGCATGAACTTAATAGCCATGATATTGCTGATATACAGGTGCTAAGAGATGCGGCAGCTGCAAGTATTTTTGGTGCTCGCTCTGGTAATGGGGTCATTATTATTACCACCAAAAAAGGGAATGAAGGGCTCGACTTTAATTTCTCTTTTAATCAGTCATATGATGATTTTAATTATGAATTAAATCCATTAAATACACAGCAAAGGGGACAAGCAGTTTGGCAAGCTGCAGTAAACGACGGCTCAGATCCAAATGCAGCAAGTTCTCTTTATAGCTATGATTGGAATAATGATTTTAATAACCCTCAATTAAACAACGTTGTTTTTCCTGAGTTTACGGATGCTGCACAGGTGCAACGCCCAGCAGATACTAATTGGTTTGATGAAGTTACGCGCTCTGCAAAAGTAACCGATCTTAACTTTTCAGTTTCAGGTGGTTCAGACAAAGCTTCGATATATAGTTCACTTGGCTATTTCGGCTCAGAAGGTGTTGTTGATGGCTCAGAGTTTGAACGAATAAGCTTTCGCGTTAATTCTGATTATCAGCTAACAAATAAGCTTAAGATTGGTGAAAACTTTATAGTGACAAATCAAGAATCAAACTTGGTTAATGATCTGGCCGGTAATATTCTAACTTTGGCTATAGAACAACAATCTATCGTTCCTGTGTACAACGATAAAGGTGGCTGGGGAGGACCCGTCCCTGGTGTAACTGACCGTGATAATCCGGTTAGACTAATTGAAATGAATCGAGACAATGTTAGTAGATTCAATAAATTAATGGGAAATATTTTTGTTGAATATGAGGCAATAGAGGACTTAACACTAAAAAGCTCTATCGGTTTAGATTACGGGCAATACTACTTCAGAAACTATACCCGTGCTTTTCAAGCTGGCTCGCTAAACTATGGTGATCAGCTGTCAGTGACAGAAAACTGGAATAGCAGTTTTAGTTGGACTAATACCGCAGAATATAAGCTTGATTTAGATGCAAATCATTTTACGTTTTTGGTCGGTACAGAACAAATAGATTATGAGTATGAAGGATCTGTTGGTTTTGGTTCAGGTTTTGCGGCTGATGATCGTGATTATGCTCATTTATCACAAGCAACAGGTGATGTTCGTGTGGAAGGGGATGGCGATAAATGGTCTCTTAATTCTTATTTCGCGCGTATGGACTATAACTTTGATGACCGCTATTTAGCAGGTTTAACAATACGTCGCGATGGCTCATCTCGTTTTGGTAGTAATAATAGCTACGGTAATTTCCCCGCTATTTCTGCAGGTTGGGTGATCAGCAACGAATCATTCTATGATATTGAATTTTTATCTACCTTAAAGCTTCGAGCTAGTTGGGGCAAAACGGGTAATCAAGAAATCCCTACCGATGCAACATATACAACGTATTTAAGCCGTTATGCAACTCGGTCTTTATTCACTGATCAGCAAGATGAAGGGACCGCTTATGATATAGGCGGTGCAAATGGCGGCACGCTTCCTTCTGGGTTTGTAAAAGCACAAACAGGGAATGATGACCTAAAGTGGGAAACATCAACGCAAACAAACATTGGTCTTGATTTTGGCATGCGTTACGAAACCATATACGGCAGTATCGATTGGTTTGAAAAAACCACTGAGGATATTTTAACGTTAACCAATCCACTTGCAACATTAGGTGAAGGCGCTCAGCAATGGGTCAATGGTGGCACGATTGAAAACTCTGGTTTTGAGTTTCTCATTGGCTACGCCGATTACCTTACTTTTGATAGCTTAGATGGTGATATCGATGTCGATATTAGCTTTAACATTTCTTCTGCTAAAAATAAGGTTGTCTCACTACCAGAGGATGTTGTGAATTCATTTGGTGGTAATGGTGATGATAAAACGATTGTTGGTCATTCAGTCAATTCTATTTATGGTTATGTCGCCGATGGGTTATTCCAAAATCAAGGTGAGATAGATGCTCATGCAGCGCAATCTGGGGCTGGTTTAGGCCGAGTTCGCTGGAAAGATTTAGACGGCAATGGCGTGATTGATGAAAACGATCAAAGCTTTTTCACCGATACTGATCCTGACTTTATGTATGGATTGAACATGAATTTCAAATACAAAAATTGGGATTTCAATATGTTCTGGCAAGGTGTTCAAGGAGGTGAGATACGTAATAGCTGGCGTGGATTTACTGACTTCACATCATTAAATATAGGTTCTAACTACGGTGATCGCGTTCTTGATGCATGGTCAGTTAATAATACTGACAGTAATGTACCGGCATTAACTTTAATCGATAACAATGGTGAAGGCCGTCAATCAAGTTTGTTTTGGGAAGATGGCAGCTACCTCAAGCTTCGCAACTTATCTATCGGTTATACACCTGATGAACAGTGGTTAAATCAATACGGTATTAGTTCTGCACGAATTTATTTGCAGGGCAGTAACTTATTGACCATTACGCCATCGGGGACGCTAAGCCAAGATCCAGAAACTCCAAACGGCAACTTCCCAATTCCAAAACGTATCACGTTAGGCGTGAACCTTTCTTTTTGATTTATTAAAACGACAACGATACGAGCACATATTATGAATAAAATTAAAACACTATTTACAGCAGCTACACTCGCGCTTTCTTTAGCATCGTGTGGTGGTTCTGATCTTGATGTTGCACCTTCTGGGGTATTAACCGAAGAACAAGTTTCTAACAGTGAAAATGTAGATGCGTTGATTATTGCTGCCTATTCCTATCTAGGAAACGATCATTATACCGCACCTAACTTTTTATGGCCGACAGGAAACTTACGCGCTGGAGACGCCCATAAAGGCGGTAATGGACCCGGTGATATCTTTGCTTATCATGCATTGTCTTTATATCAACCAATAGTGCCTGATATGGAGTCTTTCCCGCCAGATTTAATTGATTTGAACAACAAAAAATGGGTACGTAATTACACCGGTATTTCAAGAGCAAACTCAGCATTAGCGGTAATCGCAAATGCGCCAGATGCCATTGAAAACAGTGCTGCAAAACAATCCGAACTGCGGTTCATTCGCAGTATTTTCTACTTTGATTTAAAAATACATCATAAGCATATCCCGTGGATTGATGAAACAATGACTCAAGATCAAATTCTTAGCGCTACTAATCGTGAGCTAAGCGATCAAGAGTTATGGGATAAAATTGCTGCAGATTTTGAGTTTGCTGCAAACAATTTACCACAAACCCAAAAAGATGTTGGGCGCGCTTCAGCGTTATCAGCTAAGGCATATCTAGCTAAAACATTACTCTACCAAGCGTATGAGCAGAATGAGCTACATCAAGTTATTAATATTAATAAAGATAAACTTGTAAAAGTGGTGGCTCTGGTTGATGAAATTGAAGAGGCGGGCGTCTATGGCTTATTTGATGATTACGCGAATAACTTTTTGTTTGAAAGTGAAAATGGTAAAGAATCAGTTTTTGCTATTCAGCGCTCTCTAAATGACGGCTCTCCAGATGGACGTGGTAGCTGGCCTAGTGCATTAAATGTGCCAATGGCTGGTGGTTTTGGCTGTTGTGGTTTTCATGTGCCAACAGAAAATTTTGTTAATGCGTTTAAAACAGACCAACAAGGTTTGCCGTTATTCGACTCTTTTAACGACTTTAACTACGACATGACGACTGACTCAGTTGACCCTCGCCTAGATCACACAGTGGCAATGGAAGGTAAACCATTTAAGTATGACGAAAACTTAATTCATGGCGGTGATAGCTGGGCACGTGCCCCTGGTATATATGGCAACTTTACGGCAATGAAAGATCTTGAGCACCCTGACTGTAGTTGTCGTGGTGAGAATGGACCGTTTCCTATCTTTTCATTAAATACACCGCTCATTCGTTACGCTGATGTATTGCTTTGGAAAGCTGAAGCATTAATTGAGTTAGACAGGTATGACGAAGCATTGCCAATCATTAACCGCATTCGTGAGCGTGCTAGAAATAGTACCGGTAAATTACACAACGCGAGTATTTATAACATGGGCTTATATACAAGTTTTGATTCTAAAGAACAGGCAAGAGCGGCACTACGCTTTGAGCGACGTTTAGAATTAGGGCTTGAAGGACATCGCTTTTTTGACTTAGTTCGATGGGGAATAGCGAAAGAAACGATTGATAGTTACTTAGCTATTGAAGCTGTACGTAAACCTTATTTGGTCGATGCTATTTTCACTAAAGGTAAACATGAGTATTTACCTATTCCGAACCAGCAGATGATTTTAAGTGGTGGGTCGTACACACAGAACCCAGGTTATTAATAGTGGTGGGTTTCGGCCCACCTTTTAATCGTTAAGTTTTAAGAGTGATTATGAAAAAAATTATTTATTGGTCAGTCACCGTTGCCGTTGCTGGTTTTTTATTCGGCTTTGATACAGCAGTTATATCCGGTGCGGATAAACCTATTCAAGCGTTATGGAATACGAGCTCGTTATTTCATGGCTTATTAATTATGTCTTCAGCTTTATGGGGAACACTACTGGGTGCCTTAACCGGTAATTACCCATGCGATAAGTGGGGTAGAAAACCCACATTAGTTTTAGTTGGGGTGTTGTTTTTAATTTCGGCACTTGGCTCCGCCATGGCACCTGACGCATATAGCTTCGCCTTATTACGGTTTATTGGTGGCGTGGGAGTGGGCATTTCTTCAATTGTTGTACCTGCTTATATCTCTGAGATTGCACCTGCTAAGTACCGTGGGCGTTTGGTTGCGCTTTATCAGTTTCAAATTGTATTTGGTATCTTAGTTGCGTTTGTTTCTAATTTTTTAATTGCAGGAACATCTGCAATTGACTGGCGTTTAATGTTAGGTGTGGAGGCAATACCTGCTCTGGCTTATTTATTAATGATCATTAAGGCACCTGAAAGCCCACGTTGGTTAGTGCAAAAGAAAAATGAGAAAACTAAAGCGCGTTCAATCTTAGTGACTTTAGGTGAACAAAACCCAGACCAAGTATTAAATGACATTGAACGCGACAAGTTACAAAACAGTCAATCAAAGCTATTTGGTGGTAGTTACAATAAGGCGGCTTTATTTGCATTTTTATTTGCCGCACTTAATCAATTATCTGGCATTAACTTTATCATTTATTATGCACCGCGCGTATTTGAACTTGCAGGGTTGGATGTAAATCAATCATTACTTTCTGGCGCTGGGATTGGCGTGGTTAACCTATGTTTTACCATGCTTGGTTTATCGTTGATTGATAAGTTTGGCCGCCGTTCGCTGATGTATATTGGCTCAATTGGCTACGTTATTTCCCTCTCTGTAGTGGCGTGGGCGTTTAGTACTGACTCTGGTGGCTTAACGGTTGTAGCGTTTGTATTTGTGTTTATTGCCGCTCATGCCATTGGCCAAGGTACCGTTATTTGGGTCTTCATTGCAGAAATATTCCCTAACAAAGTTCGTTCAAAAGGGCAGTCTTTGGGCTCCGGTACGCATTGGTTTTTTGCCGCAGCAATCACTTTACTTATGCCATTTTTCTTAGAACGTTTTAGTGCCACTGAAGTATTCACTTTCTTTACTTTAATGATGTTAGGGCAATTGATTTTTGTTGCGTGGTTTATGCCAGAAACAAAAGGACGTTCTTTAGAAGCAATTTCATTAGATACCAATAATAAGCATGGAGCATTAGATGCGAACCGTTAATTTAGTTTTAATTTCATCATTTTTGGCAGCATGTAGCATGACAAACCAAACTGAACAAACTGCCCCTATGGGTGTAGATAAACCTAGCAAAGAGGCGTTTCGTCCTGCTTTTCATTTTACCCCTAAAAAGCATTGGATGAATGATCCTAACGGTATGGTTTATTACCAAGGTGAATATCATCTGTTTTACCAGCATAATCCTGATTCATCGGTATGGGGACCAATGCATTGGGGACATGCAATTAGTAAAGATATGGTTAATTGGCAGCATCAAGAAATTAAGTTGTTTCCTGATGAGCACGGTACTATCTTCTCTGGCAGTGCGGTAGTTGATTGGCAAAATAGCAGCGGCTTTGGCAGTAAAGAAAACCCACCATTAGTGGCTATATTTACCTATCATGATGATAAAAAGGCGGCACAGGGAGCGATTGATTTTCAAACGCAAGGCATAGCATATAGCACCGATAAAGGCCGCACTTGGAAAAAATACGCTAATAATCCGGTATTAAAAAACCCTGGGATCCGCGACTTCCGTGACCCTAAAGTTAGCTGGCATGAAGATACTCAGCAATGGGTTATGGTATTGGCTCAAGATGATCATATTGGCTTTTACAGCTCAAAAGATTTAAAAACATGGCAATTTGAAAGTAACTTTGGCGCTGATTGGGGCAGTCACGCAGGTGTATGGGAGTGTCCAGATCTTATTCGCGTGCGTATTGAAGGCACCGACGAATATAAATATGTTCTATTAGTGAGTATCAATCCTGGCGCGCCAAATGGCGGCTCTGGTACACAATATTTTGTTGGCGATTTTGACGGTGAAAAATTTGTGTTGGATAGCGATTATCAAAAAATGCTTACAACAACACCTGCCGTTTTCCCTCAAGGGCTTGATTTTTCTAACTTCAAAAATGGCTTAAAAAATTGGCAAGTATCGGGTGAAGCATTTCATATAGTAAATGATCAACCAGCCAATACCATTGCTAGTTCTTTTAAAGATTCGGATAAGGCAACAGGCACCTTAACCTCAAAATCATTTGCGATCGACCATGATTTTATTAACTTTAAAATTGCAGGTGGAAAGCATCACAACAGTACCGCAATACAGTTGTTAGTTGATGGTGAAATAGTTAAAACCGCGAGTGGAAACAATACAGGTACAATGGCCGAGCGTTCTTGGAATGTGAGTCAATTAAAAGGCCAGCAAGCTTATATTAAAGTGGTAGACAATGAACGAGGTAATTGGGGGCATATAAAAATTGCTGATATCGTATTTTCTGATAAAGCAGCAAAAGAAAAGTATGAACCTTCAATATGGCTAGACTACGGTACAGATAATTATGCTGGTGTAACTTTCTCTGATGTTCAAGACGGTAGACACTTATTTATGGGGTGGATGAGTAACTGGCAATACGCAAACCAAGTACCGACTGAGGTATGGCGCAGTGCAATGACGATTCCCCGAGAATTAAAGTTATTGCAAACGCCAGCAGGCGTGCGTTTGGCATCTCAACCGGTTAAAGAGTTAGATAGTTTATTGAGTAACTCACAACAAAAGGCAACATTAACTGGCGCGAATAGCTATCAGTTAGATGAACTTTTTACTGTTGAACCTGGGCAATTTAAGGTGAGTTTTAGTGTAGCAAACGCTGAACAAGTTATTGATATCGTGCTTAGCTCTGCAACGGATGAATACACTAAGCTTCAACTAAACCCAGCTCAAGGACAACTAATACTAGACCGCAGACAGTCGGGTTTAAAAGACTTTGAAGATGGCTTTGCGTCTTTACAAACTGCACCATTACAGAAGGGCCTTGAGTATTACGATGTTGATATATGGGTAGATAAAGCGTCGGTAGAAGTGTTTGTAAATAAGGGGGTTAGCTCTATGACCTCGATTGTTTTTCCAACCTCTCCTTATAATAAAATACAAGTGAGTGCTGAGCAGCCTTTGTCGCTTAGTGACGTAAAGTTAAACAATATAGCAATAGAAAAATAACATTTGAAGCGACTCTATAGTAATATAGAGTCGCTTACTTTTTATAAGGCTATGCGATATATGAGTAGTAATTATCGGCTATTGAGCGCCATTTTCTTTATTTATTTTATGGCATGGTCTTTTTCATTTTCATTTTTTCCTATTTGGCTTAGTCAAGAAGTAGGCCTCAACAGTGCTAAAGTAGGGGTCATCTTTAGTATCAATTCCATCATGGCTTTACTCGTGATGCCTTGCTATGGCATTTTGCAAGATAAACTCGGTTTACAAAAAACACTGCTTTACTTCATTGCATTTTTTATCATATTGATTGGTCCATTTGTCAGTTATGTATACGCACCCTTACTACAAACACAGTTTTATCTGGCTGCTATTTTAGGCGGTGCTGTTTTTTCATGTGCATTTTTGGCTGGAGTCGGGACACTTGAAAGTTATATTGATAAACAAAGTCGCTCGACGAATTTTGAATTTGGTAAAGCTCGAATGTGGGGGTCACTAGGTTGGGCCATGGCAAGCTACTTTGCCGGTTTATCGTTTAATTTATCCCCTAGTTTAAATTATTGGTTATCAAGCATTGCGGCGGTTTGCTTAATGGGGTTATTAGCCTTTGTTAAGGTCGCAAAAAATCAGCCCGAAATAGCGCCTTCTCGAACTTTTTCTCCCGTGCAACAGCTCAAAGCATTTTTTAAAATCGCAGGATTGTGGCGTTTAAGTGTATTTGTGATCGGTGTAAGTTGTATTTATGCGGTATTTGATCAGCAATTTGCTATTTATTACACCTCTTTTTTTGACACCCCAGAGCAAGGTCGAGAGTTTTTTGGTTATTTAACTTCAGCGCAAGTTATCCTTGAGGCTGCTGCTTTGTATTTAGCTGTAAAATGGGTGAATTATTTGGGCGTTAAAAACTCGTTGCTGTTAAGTGGTGTATTGATGGCGATACGAATATATTGCTCGGGGATTGTTAATGACTCTATCAGCATTAGTGTATTAAAATTGTTACATGCAATTGAGTTACCGCTGATGTTAATTGCATTGTTTAAATATATAAACATGCACTTTGAAGCTCGTTATTCAGCCATGATCTATATCATTGGCTTTCAATTTACTACGCAATTGGTGGCGTCAATGTTAGCCGTCGCTGTAGGTGTAGTATATGATAATGTAGGCTTTGCGTTAGCCTACCAATATTTGGGTTTGGTTGTGTGTGTGTTTATTGTATTATCGCTTTTTGCATTAAAGGCAGATGCAATTAAAACGAATCACGAGCAATTAGTTTAAATGGTAAGTGGTGGTGAACAATATCAGTGCGCTGCTCTATGAGGTATTCCATTGCCCAACGTCCCATAGCATGGTGTGGTAATGCCATAGTAGTTAAATTCGGTTGTAATAATTGTGGAATACTGCCCCAATCATCAAAACTAGCTATACCAATATCTTTACCAACGATCATTCCTTTATCATGCACAACAAAGTAAATTTCTAGCGCCATGGGGTCTTGACCACAAATAATTGCATCAGGTTTAAACTCGTCAATTACTCGCGCTGCAGACTCTCTCGAAGTAGAAATCTCACTACCATCGGCTTGACCAATAATCACCGATTCAATGAGTAAATCATCGAGTGGTAAGCCGTGCTTTTTAAATGAATTTATAACGCCTTGTTTACGGCCTTTGGCAGCAACTATATGCTCATTTAAGTTTAAGAAAGCAATTCGTCGATAGCCTTTACGGATTAACGCGTCAGTAATATCTTCACCGGCTTGCTGTTCATCAGGTACTACACAAGGGAAATTATTCAAAGCAGGAAAACAGTTAGCTAAAATTGTTGGTATTTTTTTTAGTTCATCAGCTACCACAACTTGGCGATGATACATTGCTGAATATATAACGCCCTCTACGCGATACTCTAAAAGGCTTTCTATAGCTCTGTCTATACTCGCTTGGGTTTCGTTAACATTGAGGATCAACAGTTCTTTATTTTTCTGCCACGCAATTTCTTGGGCACCACGAATAATATCAAAAGTATAAGGAACACTAAGCAGTTCATCAGCAATAATTGCGTAAATGTTTGAGTTTTTACGTCGCGTTAAACTTGCCGCACGATTAGGACGATAACCTAATTCTTTTATCGCTTTAAGAACTTTCTCGCGGTTAATATCTTTGACTGTTGGATCATTATTGACCACTCGCGATACAGTTTTAAATGAAACACCTGCGTGGACAGCGACTTGCTTAATTGTAACCATACTAGAATAAGACCCTCTGTGATTAAAAACAGTATAACAGCAGATTGCACTTTATTTATATGTTTTTGTTAAGGTTTGAGTTGTCGTTGTTATCTAAAGATAAACTTATTCAGAGGCTTACTTTTAAGTTATTGAGGCGAATTATACTCATGATGTAATAACATTGGCTAAACCTAGTAAGCCGAAAAGGTAATACCAAGCGTTGATATAATAGCTTAAAACATTAGCTCATCAGATTATAGAGTGAGCAGTCACAGTGAATCGAGTTTGATATATTACTATCTCTAATTGGCTCGCCATGGATCGCTTCGACTTTCAATGAGTGGAAGAAACTCGCTGACTTACCAGCTCACCGAATTTGAACCGCTTTATTTTTGATTCTTCGCGAAGTAGGTGGCAGCCTTTTTAATATGGCTAAGTCCTATGTTTTGGATACCTCAATAATTTCAGCTTTTCATACGCAAACAAGCTGCCAGCTGTTAAATAACATTTAATAGTAGGGGCTTGCTGCTAGCGTACGTTACAATTTAATGGTATTAAATGATAATTAATGTGCTAACTGCAAGGGAAAATCTATGTCATTGAGAGCTTTTAAAGAAAAACCAAGTGCAATAATTTTCTTTTTACCGCTTTTGCTACTGCTTTTAATTTGTATATCCCATTTTGGCGCAAACTATGTACAAATGCTTTATCAGAAAAAGTTTACGCAATCTCTTATTAGTAAAGCCGAAGAAATCTCCAGTGATATAAGCCAATCCATTTATCAGACAGAAGCCATTAACCCTCGACGCTGTGATGAAGAAACTGTAAATAAATTACGTATCCTTTTAACTAACTACCACTACACGCATGATGTTGGTTTAGTTAAACAAAATAGAATTATATGTTCGGCAAATTGGGGCATTTTAAAAGAGCCTGTTGAACTTAATGTTGATTTTTTTAAGGGCAATACAGGTTTTTATTTTGCGCAAAAAGTTGAGGGGATTTTTCCTATTGATGCCAAATATGATATTGCAAAACGTAACGGTATCGTTGCATTTACAATTCAAGATCCTTTTAAATATTTTGATCAAGCAAATAAGGATTTTTCGTTTAACATAACCTCTATTGATGGTTTGTACGTTTTCCATCAATTTGACTCCGAATTTCAGTTTGATAATGAATTTAACTTACTATCACAAGAAGTTAAAAGCTGTAGTACAAAGTTTGGCTATTGCGCTAGCGTGCTTAATAATCGCCCTGGGTTACTATTTTTTTCCACTTTGACTCTGACTGCAGTACTTTTACTACTTTGCGTTATTAGTTTTTTAATTATTTATTCTTTTATCTCATACATAGAAAGAACAAATTCGATTGAATTTCGATTACGTAATGCAATCGCAGATGAAAGTATTTATTTAGAATATCAGCCAATTTTAGAGGTCCAGAGTAAGCAGATTATTGGTGTAGAATGTTTAATTAGATGGAAAGATGCGGTACATGGGCAAGTCTCACCTGAGTTATTTTTAAGTATTGCTGAGCAGTTAAATTTATATCCGTCGATGGCATTTTCATCTGTACAGCGAGCATTTAAAGAGTTGTCGCCTTTTGTTATAGAAAAAGATGACTTTAGTATTGCGATTAATGTTAACTCCTTTGAAATTCAAAGTTCGGAGTATTTACCGTTTTTAAATGAGCAATGCGAATTATATAAAATAAGCCAAAAACAAATAAAAATTGAGATCACTGAGCGTATTGGACTGCCACTAAATGAGTTGTCACATTTTGCTTTGCAGGCTAAACGTTATGGGTTTACTGTTGCCTTGGACGATTTTGGCACAGGTGTTTCAAATTTAGTTTGGTTAACTGAAATTAACTTCGATATCATAAAAATAGACCGCATTTTTACCCAATCGATTACTGATCCTTTGAAAAAAGATATGCTACTGGCAATAATGGCACTATTCACTAACCTTAATCGTATTGTTATTTTTGAAGGGGTTGAAACGAAAGAACAGTGTGAATTCATTGAAAAGTATAATAAATGCTACCAGGTTCAAGGTTGGTATTTTTATAAAGCGCTGCCTTTAGATGCGTTGAAAGAATTAATAGTTTAAATAAAGCGGTTTTGCGGAACCGATCATTCACCAGGCCTTACTTGAGTTAGAACACTTATGTCTGACTCAAATAATATGCTTTTTAAATAGTGCTGGTTTTTAGCTAAAGCTGGTGCTTCAAATTTAAACCGTAACCATAATCAAACCAAATATAGTATTTTAGTGTTGTAGCGCACAGAGCTGGGGAGCTTTATAAACTAGGCTTTAAATCTCGGCCTTTTACATTAACGTGAGGGGCGAGAACTCTGAGGCAACTATGCAAAATCCAACTCATGATAAAAAAGTAGATGATAAAAAATCTGCTGAAACACTAAAAAAAGAAGCGGCAAGCAAGCGCGCAGCTTTAGAACCTGACACGAAAAAATCATACAGAAAACCCCAGCAAAAATAATAGAGTCGTTAATTATCTAACCAGTTTTCGCAAAGCATTATTTGAGCTTAATTAAGGGTTGAGTGGCATTATCGACAGGTATATTCGATAAATATGCAAGGAGCTAGATAATAGATGTTCTCTACTATTTGTGGTTCTTCACTCGTTGGTGAGGGATCATATTCTTGTTGTTTAAGGCTACTGAGAGCGCTACGTCATTAGGGGCTGTTGATCTTTGTGGTACATATATTGATCAGCCCGCATTGGTAGCCACATCATCGTAAATGCTAAAGCGAGCATTGAATGATAATTTCGTGCAAGCTTTTCATACCGTGTGGCTATCTTTCTATATTGCTTAATATGGCCAAATGTATTCTCAACCAAGTGCCGATATTTGTACATGCATCAGTCAATATCTTCATTACCTATTAAACTGTTATCCTTGCGTAGAATAACGGGTGTCGTGTTGTTATCACGAACCAACTTTCTCAGTTTTTTACAATCGTAGCCTTTGTTAGCAACAACGACTTTATTTGTTGAACAATTTGCTACGAGTGACTCTGTGTGAACTATACCATGTGTATTTCCGCACGATAATTCATAGAGAATAGGCAATCCTCTGCTATAACCTAAGTATTAGTTTGTTAATTTATGCTGCATACAACATTGGCTGTATTAATTTCACATTTATATAAATCATTCAGCAAAACATACCCATATTCTTCGTCTTTAATTATTTGAGCTTTGGGAGTAGTAAGCTCAAATCAAGACGATTTGTGCATTTCATTTTCTATGAACGTAGAATTTAATACCAACACCGTATTTTAATTCAGTAAAAATTAATAGTCGTACTCACAAAATAGCGGCGGCTTTGCTGACTTTTGCATTTAGAACGAGTAGATCTTGAATATGCTCATCTCTACCATTTTCAAAACGAGGTTAAGCTAAATATCAATATACTCCATTTACAATATTTGAATGAACTCAGGCGCCAGAATTCAATCCGAGAGTTGAGTTTTTATTGCAATATGGTTGCACTGGCGTGGCTATTTTATTCATTAACGAGAGATACAATGAAAATAATTTTAAACAAGCTTGTTATTACTACTTTAGCTGCAACTATAGTGATGTCTAATGATGCTCGGGCTGAAAATAATAATCAAATGTTGAGAAAAGCAGTCGATAAGCAAGCCGAGCGCTTAATGCAGCAGTACCAAATTCCTGGTTTAGCGGTGGGTATAATTGTTGATGGTAAGTCACAGTTTTATAATTATGGTGTTGCGAATAAAGAAAAGAACCAAGCAGTAACACAGAATACACTGTTTGAATTAGGATCGGTCAGTAAAACCTTTGCTGCAACCTTTGCGAGTTATGCTCAAGGCAATGGTACTTTATCATTTGATGACACTGTTGATAAATATCTACCTGAGTTGAAAAATAGCGTTATTGGCAGCACAAAACTTACACAGTTAGCTACCTATACAGCAGGTGGTCTGCCTTTACAGTTCCCTGATAATGTTAAGACTGACGATGATATGATGCAATATTATAAATCTTGGCAGCCAACCTTTGCTGAAAATTCACAACGACTCTATTCAAATCCAAGTATAGGTTTATTTGGCTATGTTTCTGCATTAAGTATGAAAGTTGATTATGCACAGTTTCTGGAAATTAAAATATTTCCGTCGTTAGGCATGTCAAATACGTTTGTTAATGTCCCAGCAAATAAAATGAATGATTATGCATTTGGATATAATGCTTCAGGCGATGCTGTGAGAGTAAATCCCGGTATGCTGGATGCACAAGCATATGGCATTAAGTCTACTAGTGCAGATATGGTGCAATTTATTAAAGCGAATTTAGGGTTAGTCTCTCTCGATGATAAAATCAATACGGCCTTGAAAAGTACTAGGAAGGGCTATTATCAAGCGAGCACTTTCACGCAAGGACTAGCGTGGGAAATGTATCCTTTACCAACTAACTTGGCTGCTCTGTTAGCTGGAAATTCAGTTGAAACCATTACACAACCTCAACCAATCGATATTAATAATTCTCCTCAAGTAGCTTTGCATAATGGCTGGATCAATAAAACAGGTTCAACAAATGGGTTTGGCGCATATATTGTATTTATTCCGGCAAAAAATGCTGGAATTGTTATGTTAGCAAACAAATATTACCCCAACGTAGAACGGGTCAAAGCCGCCTATGCGATTTTAGATTCAGTTATCAGCAGATAACGAAGAATAAAAAGCCACTCATTAGTTTAGTGAGTGGTGTTTTTTTATTTATTGAATATGACTTTTTGCCAAATTTTTTTCGCTAGGCATTACTTGAAAGCCGATCATTTCAGCAATCCTTTTTCGCTTTTGCTAGTTTGTCCCAGTAACCCGCTAGTTCGTAATGTTGATATATAGCTGTTTCAAACTCGGGAGTTATTTGCAAGTTATAATCATACTCTGGCGCATCTTTTATTACTTGGCGGTTGAGATCAACACTGATGGTTTTGTCGAGCCAGCATACTTCGCTGATCCACTCTGGTGGCACGAGCACTTTATGTCCACCCCACCAATTACTGGTATCGATGATCAGATAACGCACCGCCCACGTTGTTTCTTCTACTAATAATCCAGATACATGACCAATATCACCATCATTTGCATTAATATGATAGCCAATAACCTCTTTGCAACTTCGTAAATTTGGATCGGCTTTTTTATTATCTTCACTTTTAACATTATGGTGAGTTAGTTGTGCGCTGCGTGCACCTGCTTCTGTATGTGGGAGGTGTTGGTGGTCACGGTACAATAAATAAGGGTAAATACCGCCTCCCCAAAATCCTTCGCCTACCCAATAATAAGGGTAGCCATAATAATCGAGTAAGCTGGCCTCATTTTGCCGTGACACGGGTTTATCGTTATCGATAGTTGGGCTGTTTTTAACTTGTTCTTTACTGATCAACACAGGCAGAATTTTTTCTATCCAGTTTGGTTTTTGAACCGCAATTGGTGAGATCAAAACCTGACGGCTGGATAGCCAAGAACCTGTTTCAACAACAAAATAGCGGATCACCCATGCTAAATCATCGAATAGAAAATATTTTTCTTTACCGATCACACCATCGGTAGCAGCGATAGCGCAATTTTCAAGATCTTTCATGCTACGTAACATAGTAGTTATCCTTTTTAATGGGGTCGACAGTATAAAGTGTTGGCGTGTTTTAGAGCTGATATTGAGGTTGCCAACTAGGCGATGATTTGAATGAACCGCTTTAGTTTTAGCTTATTTGCCGCGGTTGTCTGTGCGCTGCAGTACACAGCCAAATTAGCGAGTTAATTACATGAATGCAGTAATGACCAGTATGAATCGCTGATTTTTATTATTGACACACAGTTGTTTTGAGTTCGATAACGAACAGAACGTTAGCCTCTTACATAATAAAGTGATGGTAGGTAGTGAAGAATACACTTTACCGCCGATGGTGATCGCTCCACTTAATACTGAGGATATCCTAATGGATAAATACTTTTCAAAAATACTATGTGTTATTGCAATACTGATGGTTTCACAATTAACTGGTTGCTATAAATCCCCAGAAATTGCTGCGGAAAAGCCGCCAAAAAGTACGGTGGCTAACAATGTTTTAGATATCGATGTAACTACAAACGTTAAAATGGCTTTAATGAATGATCCTATTCTCAGAGCATTTAATATCGAAGTCATTACGAATAAAGGCGATGTGCGTTTAATTGGTATTGTTGATAGCCAAAGCCAAATTGACTCAGCAATGTTAATTGCCAAAGGTGCTGAAGGTACGCATGCTATTCATGATGAACTGACTGTGAAAAGGAGTTCGTTATGAAAGGATATCTAATCGTGGGGGTTATAACCGCTGTTTTTGCTGTTACAGCAGTTGCCCAAGAAGATGAACGCGAAGGCGAACACCATATGATGATGGGCAAGATGATGCATGATAAAGAAACATCGCATATGGAACCAAAAATGCGGCAAATGTTTTCGCTAATGCAACAGATCGAAAACGAAAATAATCCACAAAGGTCAACACGCCCTAAAGCGCAGTAGAATAAATCGACTCTGAGCCACTACTTTCAGCGCTAACAGTGTTGAAAATAGCGGCCTTGAGAGATGCACTTTCAATTTTTTATAAAGCGGTCATTTATAAATATAATTATTAGGTGCTAGGGCCGGTTACCTCTCTGGTTGAAGATTGTTTAATTTACAAGCTATTTAATCACCATGCTAGGTTTGTAATCTGATGGGTTAAGTAAAAAATTAAGTAAAACTTCCGCACTTTATTCTGGCTCTCTACCTACATTAATACTGCCTTATCTAAAAACCAAACATACGGATGTAAAAGTAACTGTGAAAGATAAACAGGCTCTAGCCCTTGAAACTAAAGTTAATGGCCTCATACCTTTTACGAGGTCAAAAATTTTAAATGAACAAAGTAACAGGTGTATTTCGAAAAACTTAGGTTAGAAATCTAATAAGTTTGTATTTAAACCGATTATTTTTATAAGGATAAAGTTATGACACAACGTGTAATTGAAATGCCAGACTTAGGCATGGGGACATTCCGCTTAGAAGGAAAAACAGCTTATGAATCTGTAAAAATGGCATTAGAAGTTGGCTTTCGCCATATTGATACCGCACAGATTTATGGCAATGAAGAGCAAGTTGGCCAAGCGATAAAAGACAGCAATATCCCTAGAGACGAGCTATTTATTACCACCAAAGTGTGGAATAACAAACTGAATAAAAGCGATTTTATCGCCAGTGTGAAAGAGTCTCTTAACAAGCTGCAACTCGATTCTGTCGATTTATTGTTGATCCATTGGCCTGCGCCATCAAACGATGAACCAATGAGCGAGTATTTAACTGAGTTATTAACGGCAAAGCAGCTTGGATTAACTAAGCATATTGGTGTATCGAACTTCACTATTGCGAATTTAAAAGAAGCCATGCAAACACTGGACTCACGTGAAATATTCACCAACCAAATAGAAGTACACCCTTATTTAACCAATACCAAGTTACGTGCTTTTTGTCAGCAGCATGACATTCATGTCACCGCCTATATGCCATTTGTGGTAGGTAAAGTGTTAAACGATCATACCATTATTGATATTGCTAAGAAGCATGATGCAAGCCCTGCACAAGTAGTTATTGCATGGGTAAACGCCAAGGGTATGACGACCATTCCGTCATCAACTAAGCGTAAAAATCTTGAAGATAACTTTAATGATAAAGCCGTAAAACTTGATGAAGAAGACATTGCGCGTATTGATGCTCTCGATTGCGGCGACCGTCAAGCAACCCCAAGTTTTGCACCGCAGTGGGATCAAGACACGTTTTAAGCGTGTTCAATATAAAGTGCAGTGAGTCTGCACTTTTTAATGCAAAGGAATAACTATGTTAACCGTTATAGCAATGCTGTCATGTAAAAACGCTGATGCAGCTACGTTACTTAGTGCACTTGATAACTTACAAAAGTTATCGCGCAAAGAAGTAGGGTGTTTGCGCTACGAGCTGGCTGTGAAAAATAATGACACGCAAACAGATTACATTGTAACTGAACAATGGGCTACAAATGAGCACTTTGAAGAGCATAAGTTAGCGCCGCATTTTAAAATGTTTGGTGAGCAGGCTGGTGATCTACTTATTCACAGTAATATTGATGTGTATAAAACGATTGGTTAATAATATACCCAAACCACCTCAAGATGCAGAATTCAGCGTTTCACAGGTGCTTAATATCAAGGCGTTACTTTGCAAGAATGGCCGTCCCTTTTAAGAAGTAACAACGCTGAGAGTAAGTGCCTGTGAAACGCCCGAAGGGTTGTTTTAAAAGCGATTTATACTGCGTTATTGATTTTAACAATAGAACCACTATTATTTGCAATCAATGCCTTGCCTAAATCGCTTTTAATTCCAACTGAAACTCGCATCTTGAGGTGGTTTGGGTATATAGGGGCAGTGTTTAAAGCCACGTATTTTATATCGAGCTTAGCATGTTAAGCATGGCTTTAATAACGCCTTAGCAGGTGACAATGAGTGAGCCTTGATAACTTACCTAATGTACTGACCTGCGTTTTTGGGTATATAAAGTTATGCCATGGTATTTTTCATCGCTCACTGGTTATATCCGCTTTCTTTGTGTTTATGGCATCGGTGGTCAGTTTTACTTTCATGTAATAAATTTTTAAGTTTTTTGACTGTTGATACTAAATCAAGGAGTCAGTTTATTTATTGTCCAAGATTTAATTTCGGCTTGTATTATATCTAACTCGCCTTAACGTATTTGACTAGTAATCAAAAAAGACCCTATGGATACTGTGAGACTGTTAAATAAAAGTAACAAAGCTTAACGTTTTACACACACATCAAAAGGTCGAATATGCACACAATAAATAAAAAAGCATTATCAATTGCGGTAGCATTGGCTTGCTCATTCCCGTTACATGCCCAACAAGCTGCTACGAATAATCCAACAAATACGAATGAAAACAACACTGCGCAAGAACAAAGTACTTCCTTAGAGATTATCTCTGTAACAGCAACCAAACGTAAAACAAAGTTAATGGAAACCCCTGTTGCCATTACTGCACTATCAGAAGCGGATCTCAGGCAAAATGGCGTAAATAGTGTTAAAGATATTGCCAACCTAGTACCAGGGTTAGATATCTCCACAGCGACGGATCAATCAGCACCTGTTATCTCGATGCGAGGCGTACGCTCAACTAATATTACTGAGCTTGGCGATCCTGCTGTTGGTGTGCATCTTGATGGTATTTACTCGCCAAGAATGCAAGGCGCACTTGCTTTAATGTACGACATTGATCGTGTTGAAGCATTAAGGGGTCCACAAGGCACTCTATTTGGTCGTAACTCAACGGTGGGTAGTATTAATGTTATTTCAGCAAAACCAGATTTTACCGGTTTATATGGCAACGTCAGTATTGAAGCGGGAAACTTTAATAGTAAAAATATTGATGCAGTCTTAAATATTCCTATTAATGATGAATTTGCCGTTAGGTTTTCAGGAAAAGGCTTGAAACGGGATTCTTATTTAGAAGGTTATTACGATCCTAACCAATATGACTCAAGACGCTTAAGCGACGATATTCTTAATGCGCCAGTAACCTCTGAAGATTCTTATCAAGGCGTGGGTCAAACAATTACCCAACGAGAAAACTGGTGGATAGATGGCGCTGGCACAGATCCAGAAGCGCAAAAAGTTCGCGCGCTAACACCGGCTGATAAAAGCAATTTTTACAATAATGCTGATGAATATTCATTTAGAATTAGCACCTTGTGGGAGCCTTTGGACGGCAATTTTTCAAACCACACTGTTTTTCAAAAGTATGTAAATGACAGCAATAACAACCTAGATTTAGTTAACTGCGATAAAATTCGCGGCAGAAGTGCTGAACTAGGGGGAGACTGCACTAACTTTTTACCCAGCGATAATACTTATCAGGCGGTTGTAAATGTGCCCGGTAAGCTTAATTTAGATATCACCTATCTTAGAAATACCCTTAACTACGATATAAACGATGAATATTCACTTGTCTGGTTATTGGGCTATGAAGATATGGAACGCTCTTCAGCACAAGATAGTGAAGTAGGTTTAGACCCTTGGGATGGCGCAACTTACTTTTTAGACGGCACTGGCGCAGAGTCTTTTTCAACTGAGCTGCAAATACAATCTGATGAATATGGCGACTTTATCTGGATTGCAGGTATTAATTACTTTCATGAAAGAACAAAAACCTTAGGTTATTACGATAATCCTATGGATGACAAAGCGTTTTGGGATCAACCCGATCGTTCTACCGACGCCCTCGCATTATTTGGTCAAGGTACATACAACTTAACTGAAAAGTTACACCTAACACTTGGCTATCGTTTTAGTGATGAAACGAAAGAAGATAAAGGCGGAAAAACCTATCGCTGTTCTAATGCTGATGGCTGCGCCGTAGGTTGGTTAAATAGAACGGATCTAAATAATTTACCAGTTGATTACTACCAAGATCCTTCAATTTATGCGTCATACTTTGCAAACGATAATAAAGGAAGTTGGCAGCATCATGACTTTCGTGTTGGTTTAGACTACGACATTTCACCTGAAACGATGGTTTATACCTACCTTGCCAGTGGTTTTAAAGCTGGTGGAATTGGTGATGTATATGAAGTCGTAAATGATAGAACGGGCGACGTAACACGCTTTGAAACTAAGTTCGATCCAGAAGAAGTACTTACATGGGAGCTTGGCGCTAAATCGAGCTTTTTTGATAATTCATTAAACTTAAAAGCCGCGTTTTTCTACACAGATTACACCGACATGCAATACGCATCAGTGGGCTCAATCGGTAATGTAGAACGTTTATCTGTGGTAGAAGATGAAGATGGCTCTCCCGTTTTAGATAGCAATGGCGAGCCGGTACTTGATTTTCAAAACAAGCCTGTGATTGCTTATTACACACAAAATGTTCCTAGTTCAACAATCAAAGGTATTGAGCTTGAGTTTGATTGGAAGCCATACCCAAGCGGGCGTATCACCGGTTATGTAACCTGGACCGATGCCAAAGTGACGGACGATTGGAATACTAAGTGGGATTATGATGCTGAGTATCTTTTTGATATTTCTTATGAGGAATCAAAAAATCCTGAAAATACACTGCTATCAACTAACCTTAAAGGCAATAACCTAGCGATGACGCCTAAGTTCACGGCGAACATCAGCTACACACATACATTTGATTTAGGTGAATATGGTTTTATTCATAGCTGGCTTAATGCGAGCTGGAAAGATGAATCGTACTCAACAGTATGGAATGTTGATAAACACTTAGATGATATGGACTTTAGCGTGTCGGACGAGGCGACAAAATACATTGACGATAGCCGAGATGCATTTGCAGTCTATAACGCGTCAATTAAATATGAGCCGCAAGGACAAAGCTGGTACGCAGAAGTATTCGTTAATAATGCCTCTGATGAAACTATTCAATATTGGAATAATACTAGCAAAGGAATTCCAAAAGGCAGCTTTGGTATGCCGAGATATTACGGTATGAGAGCGGGTTTTTCATTCTAAATAACCGAGTAAAAGTTACCCTCCTACAGGCTAAAGTACTGTAGGAGATGCTTGATTAAATAAGGATTTAATAATGAAAACGAAGTTAATTTCAACCTTAGTTGCTGGCCTTATAGTTATTTCACCCGCCACATACGCTAACTATTTTAAAGACGATTTTTCGTGGGGATTTGACACGACTCTTTGGAGTGCACGTAGTGGCGATAATGGCTCACCTTTTGGCTGCGAATTTGTCCCAAGAATGATTAACCCAAGTCAACACGGCATCACCCTTTCTCTGTCACAAGGTGCATGTGCTGAGCTGCAAAGTAATCACTTTTATAGTTTTGGTAAGGTACAAGGCAGTGTTAAGTCGGGCAATATCGCCGGTACCGTGTCTTCTATTTTTACTTATACCTCATGGTGGGATTCGCCAGGACGCGCTTGGCAAGAAATAGATATCGAACTATTACCTTCTTTAGGCAATGTTGTTCATACCAATGTGATTTACCAGCCCCAAGGAGGTACATATCAAAGTTGGGAAAAGGATATCGATTTAAGCCAGTTTGGGCTTGATTACAGAGAAAACTTATTAACCATTGGCTTTGATTGGTCAAGCTCATCAATTCGTTGGTATCTGTACGACTCACAAGGAAACGAGAAAACAATTAGAGTGATGTACAAAGACAATGGGGATGGCGTAATAGCCGATAATGAAATTCCCGCGTATGCATGGCCGATGGATAATACAAAAATAATGATTAACCAATGGAATGGTGATAACTCAACCGAAGGCTATTACTTCCCTGGTCAATACTATGGCAGCCCTTCGTGGGCGTACTATGATTTTATTGAGTACATTCCCCAATAAAATTAAGAAGTTTGTATCTATAAATAGAATTTAATCTCGAAGGTTTTTAATGTCTCAAATCAAATATTCTAAATTATTATTTTGCTTATTGCCCGTAGTTGGGGCGCTTACTTGTCAATATTCATTCAGTGCAGAGCGTGAGCAAGTCAACTGGCCGAATGTGAACACTAAGCTCAAACGCGATCCCGCTGTAGAAGCGCAAATTGAACAACTACTGGCAAAGATGACCATAGAGCAAAAAGTGGCGCAAATGATTCAGCCCGAAATTGGTTATCTAAGTGTTGAACAAATGCGCAAATATGGGTTTGGTTCATACCTAAATGGCGGTAATACAGCGCCCTATGGCGACAAACGCGCTGATCAGGCCACATGGTTAAAATATGCCGATGAAATGTACCTAGCATCAATGGACTCAACGAAAGACGGTATTGCAATACCGACTATTTGGGGTACTGATGCCATGCATGGACATAGCAATGTGTATGGCGCTACATTATTTCCGCACAATATTGGCTTAGGAGCTGCGCACGATGCCGACTTAATTAAGCGCATAGGCCAAGCAACAGCAAAAGAAGTGTCTGCCACTGGGATTGAATGGAGTTTTGCTCCTACTGTCGCTGTAGTCAGAGATGATCGCTGGGGCAGAACCTATGAAAGTTACTCAGAAGACCCTGAATTAGTTAGGCTATATGCGGGTAGTATGGTGACAGGTATTCAAGGTGATATAGGGGCTGACTTTTTAAAAGGCAGTAACCGTATTGCAACCGCAAAACATTTTGTGGGCGATGGTGGTACAGAGCGAGGCGTTGATCGCGGAAATACGCTTATCGATGAAAAAGGATTAAGAGATATTCACAGCGCAGGTTATTTTTCCGCTATTAATGAAGGTGTGCAATCAGTGATGGCATCATTTAATAGTTGGAATGGCAAACGTGTACATGGCGATAAACATTTATTAACGGATGTACTTAAAAACCAACTTGGTTTTGATGGGTTTATAGTCAGTGATTGGAATGCTCACAAGTTTGTAGAAGGCTGCGATTTAGAGCAATGTGCGCAAGCAATTAACGCGGGCGTTGATGTGATCATGGTGCCAGAGCATTTTGAAGCGTTTTATCATAATACTGTTAAGCAAGTGAAAGACGGTGTAATCGCAGAATCAAGAATTAACGATGCCGTTAGGCGCTTTTTAAGGGCTAAAATCCGTTGGGGGGTATTTTCGAAGAGCAAACCATCAGCGCGACCTGAATCACAACACCCGCAGTGGTTAGGTGCTAATGAGCATCGTACTTTGGCAAGAGAAGCGGTTCGTAAGTCACTCGTTCTATTAAAAAACAACGAAAACGTGCTGCCAATCAAAGCGAGTAGCCGCATCTTAGTTGCCGGCAAAGGCGCGAATGCAATTAATATGCAAGCGGGTGGCTGGAGCGTTTCTTGGCAGGGCACAGACAATACCAATAGTGACTTTCCAAATGCGACCTCTATTTATGCGGGTTTACAGTCGCAAGTAACAAAAGCGGGTGGTGAGATCACTTTGAGCGAGTCTGGTGAGTATACTAGCAAGCCAGATGTAGCCATTGTTGTTATTGGTGAAGAACCTTATGCAGAATGGTTTGGTGACATCGAGATGCTTGAGTTTCAGCATGAAACTAAACATGCACTTGCGTTATTAAAGCAGCTTAAAGCTGATAATATTCCTGTAGTAACGATATTTTTAAGCGGCCGCCCGTTGTGGGTTAATAAAGAGCTCAATGCATCGGATGCCTTTGTTGCTGCTTGGCTACCAGGCTCTGAAGGTGAGGGCGTTGCAGATGTACTATTAACTAATAGCGAAGGTAAAGCCCAGTTTGATTTCAGCGGTAAGTTGAGTTTTTCATGGCCTAAATATGATGACCAATTTACGTTAAACTTAAACGATGCTGACTATGACCCATTATTTGCTTATGGCTATGGCTTAACTTATCAGGACAACATAAATGTGCCTGTTTTGAGTGAGAAAACCAGCCCTAAAAAAATTGTTAATAGTGACTCACATCCGCTGTTTGTAAGAAACTTAGCCAAAAATATGACTTGGCAACTGGCAGATACAAGCACAGAAAAGGTGTTAGCCAGCGGTGCATCTGCAACCAGTGGCGATAAACAGAGTTTACTTATGCAATCAGTCAATTTATCTTATCAAGAAGATGGCCGTGGCTTTAATTGGCGCGCACAAGCCGCTGTTAGCTTGAGTTTTTTAAAGCCTGAACAGCTAGATAGTAAATTTAGTGCAGGTTACCTTGAATTAAAAATGCGCATAGATAAAGCTCCAGAACAAGGAGCAAACTTGCAAGTCATGTGTAGCGAAAATCATTGCTTAAGGAATATTGATTTTTCATCGTTTTCACAATTAATGACAGACAAAAGTTGGCATACTCTAGCAATCCCTTTGCACTGTGGTGATAGCGGACTTGCTGAGCAAAAAATAACAGACGCGCTGCGCATTACCAGTCAAAATTTAAGTTTAGCAATTGCTGATGTGGTGTTGACTATAAAACCGAGTAATGACTCATTATCATTAACGTGTGCAAAGTAATACCCTATGGCTGTTGATTAACGTTTATTAATCAACAGCCTATAACATTGGATTTAATAATGTGAATAGTAATAACCCTAGAAGTCAGTTGTTCTGGTTATTCCAAAGTTGTGGTTGGATTGTCTATGCAATGCTGACCGAATTAATGATAAAAATACCAAGCGAAGAGCCATGGACAATACATATACCGCATTTAATTATTGATGTAGTGTGTGGCTTTTTGATCACTTTAACGTTAAGACGATTTTACAACTTTTTTAGTCAGCAAGAGCTCAAAGTTAAAGTCGCGTTACGTATTATGCTGCTTCTAATTGCAACATTACTCTGGACGCAAATTAAATGGATTTCCTTGCAGTGGTTATATGGTAACTGGTGGCTTTCAATGTCATGGTTTGACTTTGGTACATGGACGTCAGCCTCGTTAACCATGCTTTCAACATGGACTGCCTTTTATTACGGGATCAAAATTTATTTAGATAATCTTGAGCAAACTCAAAAGGCCGCAGAAGCTACCCATTTAGCGAAAGAGTCACAGCTAAAAATGCTTCGATATCAGCTTAACCCGCATTTTATGTTCAATAGTATTAACGCCATTTGCACGTTAATATTGAAAAAAGAAAGCTTGCAGGCAGTAAACATGCTTGAAAAACTATGTGACTTATTGCGCCATAGTTTATATACCGACCCACTTGAAAAAGTAGCTATCAAAGAAGAAATCGCAATGTTAAGAACCTACTTAGATATAGAGCAATGCCGATTTGCTGACAAGCTAGAGGTTAATATTAGCGTTGATGAACCATGCAACGATTTATTAATACCTTCTTTATTAATTCAACCATTGGTAGAAAACGCGTTAAAACATGGTATGCGAGCAGATCAAAAAATGGTGATCACAATTAATGTTGAAAAAACAAAATCCGCATTGCTCATTAAAGTTGCTGATACTGGTAAAGGCTTTGATGATAATAAAAAAACCAAAAGAGGCATCGGCTTGGCTAATTGTGAGCAACGCTTAAAATTAATATATGGTAATAGTCACCGAATTGAAAAAGGCAATGCGACTACCGGTGGTGCGTGGTTTTGTATCTCTCTTCCAATTAATGGTTTGCAATCATGATTCAATTAAAAACGTTACTCGTTGATGACGAATACAGTGCTATTGAAGGTTTGCGTATTCGCTTAGAAGCCTTTGCTGAAATTGAAGTGATTGGCAGTGCACAAAGTGTTGATGAAGCAATTAAAGTACTTAACGAATATGATGTAGATTTAGTGTTTCTAGATATAGAAATGCCAACAAAGTCAGGTTTTGAATTAATTAAACATTTTCAACCAGAGAGCTGCCCTGCGGTTATCTTTGTTACGGCATTTCATCAACATGCTGTTAAAGCTTTTGAGGTGAGGGCGCTGGATTATTTACTTAAGCCCGTTAAGTTAGCTCGCCTTGCAGAAGCCATTGAAAGAGTTATTAAAACCCAAAAGCTAAACAGAAAAACCGAACTTATTGAAGTGCACCAATCGCTGGTGATCAATGAATCCCAACCACTAGAAGTGGCGGGTAATTCTGACTATAAGTTTGAAGCTGAGAATTTAGTTATTCAAGATGCTAAAAACCCAATTCAAATTATTCCGTTTAAAGATATTTTATGGATTGATGCGGCGGGGGATTATATGTGTGTACACACACCTGCTGAAACACACGTAATGCGTGCGCGTTTAAAAGAGCTTGAAAAAAACACCTTGCCTGAAGATTTCCTGCGAATACATAAATCAACGATTGTAAATTTAAGCCATATAAAGCAACTTAATCCACTTAGAAACTCTGAATACACGGCTGTATTACAAAGTGGTAAAACACTTAAAGTCAGTCGTACCTATAGTAAAAATTTAAAGAGTTTGTTCAAATAATAAATATTGAGAGTAGTAAACTATAGCTGCAACAGTTTGTATAATAGGCATTTGTTATGCTATCTCAGGTCATAAATTATAAGGACTTTAAATTTCTATGGCAAAACCTCAGCTTTTTTGGATTATTTTAATATTATTGATTACCTGTTTTATGCCTTGCGGTTTTTTCATCTGGTATGAAAGTGTGGATCCCGCATTTATCCCTAATGCTAATTACAATTTTATTTTACAATGGGTTTTACCCTCGCTGACAGTGCTGACGATTGGTTACCTTTTTAGTCAGTATAAGAATTTTGCTCAAGTGAAGGAAAGCTTAGATGAGCATTTTATTGCTGAGGGACGTTTAGTTAAGTATTTTACGCTGCTTTTTAGTCCCGTGTTTATTTACTTTTACTTTTGGACATTCATTAATATCCCAATACAGTTATGGGCAAATTATCAATTGGCTGAGTATTGGTCGCAAGAATATTTATTAGTTGAGGCAACAACATGTAGTAGTGACTATGAGCCGCACTGCGTAGAATTAAAGTTTTCCGATTTAGCAAGTGAAGAAACACATTCAATAAGATGGTATTTAGATAAAGCTGAATTATTAACGCTCAAGAATAAAAGAGTAAATCTGGTCGGTGAAAAAAGTTATTTTGGTTATATTATCAATACAATACAGTGGTGATCAAAGCTTTAAAAGGCATTATTGTGATTTGTGGTGGTTATAAAAAGGCCTAAACTACCCCTGCCATTTTGCAGGGGTAGTATAAATTGGTTAACCGCGATTATGCTCGCGAGCGTAATCAATATTGGGCCCTTTAGGGACGATTTGCGTTGGGTTGATCATGGTATGACTAAAATAATAATGTCGTTTGATATGATAAAAATCAACGGTTTCTTTAACGCCAGCAACCTGATAAAGCTCACGTAAGTATTCACTCAGTGCCGGGTAATTTTCGATAGTACGCAGATTACATTTAAAATGCCCAACATACACACTGTCAAAGCGTATTAGAGTGGTAAATAATCGCCAATCTGCTTCTGTTAGGGTGTTGCCCACCAAATAGCGCTGCTTGAGTAAAATACTTTCGACTTTGTCTAATGCAGTGAATAAGTCATTAAATGCCTCTTCATAGGCTTTTTGAGTGGTCGCAAACCCAGTACGATACACGCCATTATTAATGTTGTTGTACACCAGCTCATTAATTGCATCGATTTCAGCGTGCAAGTTATTTGGGTAAAAGTCTAGTTTATTGCCAGTTAAATCATTAAAGGCGCTGTTAAACATGCGAATGATTTCAGCAGATTCATTACTGACTATTTTATTTTGCTGTTTATCCCAAAGCACAGGCACAGTTACTCTTCCGGAATAATCTGCTTTATTTTCGGTGTATATTTGATGCATAAATTGCTTATCAAAAAGTGCATCTCCAGTGCTGTGGTTGTTTTTATCAAACGTCCAACCGTTATCTAACATATCTGGGCTAACCACAGAGACATCAATATAGTCTTCAAGGCCTTTTAATTTTCTAAAAATCAAGGTGCGGTGCGCCCATGGGCAGGCTAATGAAACATATAAATGATAACGGCCTTTCTGTGCCTTAAAGCCCGCCTCACCAGTTGGGCCTGCGCTGCCATCTTTGGTTATCCAGTTACGTAATTGTGCAGACTCGCGTTTAAACTCACCATCGCTTTTATCGGTGTCGTACCATTTATCTTGCCATTTACCGTTGACTAGTAATCCCATAATTGACTCCTATATCGTGTTTTAAAAGCTACCAAATTTACCGCTTTGGTAATCACTAATTGCTTCTCGTAATTGAGCTTGCGTATTCATCACAAACGGGCCCATGTGAGCAATAGGTTCATTAAGCGGATCACCGGCTAAAATAAGTACCCCAGCGCCGCTTTGCGAGCTAAATTTAATATCACTACCGGACTCTAAAATAAGTAGGCTGCCAGCCATTACTGGACCACCTTGTTCGGTGTTGATAGAGCCGGTATGAATATAAATCATCACCTTGCTTTGTATCAGAGGTGGGTGGGCAAACTCAGTGCCTACAGGTAATGTTACATCTGCTAGCATGCCATTGGCTGCTAGTTCTTGTAGGCTTGAAACCTGAGTTTGCTGGTCAAATTGCCAACTGCCAGCCAGTGCTTTTAGTTCAACACCTTGACTATTTTTATGTTCAGGTGCAGGGTGCTCAGTAGTATCTTGATATTTCGGTGCTCTGAGCTTTTCAGTGCTTGGCATATTGAGCCAAATTTGAAAGCCATGCATCCCCTCAATCGCATCGGCAAGTGGCATTTCGCTATGGATAACGCCAAAGCCGGTACTCATCCATTGCACGTCACCTGCGCGAATAGCTTTTTTATTGCCCATTTGATCTTGGTGTTCAAAGCCGCCTTTAATAATGTAGGTAAAGGTTTCGATACCACGATGCGGGTGGGCAGGAAACCCACCCATAAAGTCACTGTGATCGTCGGATTTTAATTCGTCGATCATTAAAAAAGGATCTAAATGCTTACCATCAAAGCCTGGTATCCGGCTAATATTTACGCCATCACCATCTTGGGTTGCATGGCTATTGAGTTGCTTTATTACTTTCATTGCTTTGCTCCGAATCTTGTATGGTATTATTTAAACACAATAAAATTAAACAACCATGGGTATAAATAGCACTATTCATTCGTTTTAACAGAACGTTCTGATTTTTGTTTTTTCGTTAGGTTATCCGCTACAAAAGCCCCGCGATTGCCAGACTGATGTGCAGGTCCCACGGTGCTATCAACCATGGTTTGCTGTTCGGTGCTGGCATTAATTGCAGCGCCAAAAATAATAATATAGGCGCTGATATACAACCACATCAACATGATCACGACCCCGGCTAAAGAACCATAGGTCTCATTGTATGAAGCAAACTGTGACACATAATATGAAAACCCTAATGATGCGATGATCCAAAGCCCAGTAGCCATTACTGAACCAGTTGTAACCCAACGCCACTTTGCCGCTTTTCTATGGGGTGCATAACGATATACAAAAGCTAAAGCAAAATGAAAAGTCGCTGCTAGTAACAGCCAAGTGAGTAATTTGATCACCGTATCGATACTGTTTTCTAGACCAACAATATTAAGTGCGATAGGCAATATACCAATGATTAATAATGCGATTACGGCGACCAATATAGCGCCAATAGAGAATAGAAAGCGCACTAAAAGCGCTTTGAAAAACTGCCTTTTGGTTTGCTCATGGTAGGTAATATTGCAGGCTGTGATCAGTGCTTGGCAGCCCTTACTGCTACTCCATGTGGTTAATAACAACGTGCTTATTGCACTAACACTTAACACTTTTTGTGATTGTTGGGTAACTTCAGATACCTGTTGTAGAACGATTTCTCGGCTGCTTGGTGGCAATAAAGTAATAAACTTACTAATCTGTTCACTAACATCCGCCGTAGAGGCGAAATAAGCATACAGCGAAACACAGGCTGCCAGTGCTGGAAAAATAGCGAGTAATGCGTAAAAGGCGACACCAGCGGCAACAAAGGATAAGTTATCTTGCGACATACTTTGATATACCCGCTTGCTGATATCCCACCAGCCCAGCAAGGGGATCTCGGTTGGTTTATCTGCTGTGTAGCCACGTGGTTTATGTGCCATATTTTATTCCTTGCTGGTGGTTATTAGTCACTATTTATTAGAAGTTAGGGTGCAAGGTGCTTGCCAGCTTAAGTTGGCGTTTAATTTGCTTCTACAGAATTAATGGTTTCATCAATAAAGAGCGCATGAGTTACATATGGAAATAATGAATAGTATTAATAATCAAATTATTAGCGCATTAAAAATACAAACAACGAGTACCAATGCGGATCCTTTAGCGCCAGTATCTTGGCAAGGTATAAACTCACAAATTGCGCATTTTTTACAAAGTGCTTGGCAAATGTTACCCGCTCTCACTTTAGGTATAGCAGCAATAATCGTGTGCTATTTTTTAGCAAAGCCTGTGTCTTATTTATTAGTGAAACCTATTGGCTATGTAAGTGATAGGCGGTTATTGCATGTTGTTGCTCGTCGCTTTATTAGTACTGTGATCATTTTGTTTGGAGTTTATTTATTTTTACGCTTAGCAGGCTTAAGTGAATTTGCCGTGGCGATAATGAGCGGTACTGGATTAGTCGGGCTAATCTTAGGTTTTGCATTTCGTGATATTGCAGAGAACTTTATATCGAGCATGCTATTAAGTGTGCAACGTCCTTTTCGTATTGATGATGTTATTGAAGTCGATGGCTGCTTAGGGGTAGTAAAAAAGGTCACTGCGCGGGCGACCACATTAGTTGATTTTGATGGTAATCATATTCAAATACCTAATGCGACTGTTTATAAAAATGTGATTAAAAACCTTACTGCTAATCCGAAAATGCGCGGTCACTATAAAATAGGCATAGGTTACGATAACGATATACGTAACACTCAGCAGTTAGCGCTGAGTTTAATGGATAAACAAGCTGCTGTGCTAAAAGATCCGGCCCCACAGGTGTTACTTGATGAATTAGGCTCAGCCACTATCAATCTCAGTATTTACTTTTGGGTTAATAGTGAGCAAAACAGCCCGGTTAAGGTAGCGTCGCAATTGATGCGTGAAATGGTTAATAGCTTTAACGCGCATGGTATTAGTATGCCTGATGATGCTCGTGAACGGATTATTTTAAATGCACCAAGTGAGCAAGCACAAAAGACTCCGGAACAACCCACTACGCAAGATCAAAAAGTCAAACCGATTGCGCATCTGGATGCTGGTATTGATGATGTGAGCAGTGATGCTGATGAAATTCGTGAACAAGCTGAGCGCTCTCGCGATCCCGAGCAGGGTAACAATATTATTTAACTTGCTCTTTAAATAATATACTTAGTTTAATGGCTGTGGGTTCGGCAATTTTATTTAGCAAAGACTGAGGTATCGCTCGAGGAGAAAGTTTTACTGAAGATAGTTCATGTATGGATTGGTTATGTTTTTACCATCAATCTACTGTTGCTTTGTTATTACTGTCGCTTATCTTCCTCTAGACGATTAATTACCACAAAGTGGTTCACTGTTTTTGTGGGCTGCTCGCCGATAGCGTATACTGTTGTGCTTGTAATTTTGACTTATCTATTTTGTGCTAACGGATCAGTTTAAATTTCACCGTCTTCTTACTCCTTTCTAAAATGATATTAAATAAATGAATGATATAACAGTAGCAACTCATAACGGTAATTTTCATGCGGATGATGTGTTTAGTATCGCCGCACTTAGGCATATTCTTCCTACTTTTAAACTTATACGTACCCGTGATTTAGAATTAATCGCGCAAGCTGACATAGTGATTGATGTTGGCGGCGAATATGACCCAGCTGCTGGACGTTTTGATCATCACCAACGTGGCGGTGCCGGCGAGCGTGAAAATGGCATCCCATACTCATCATTTGGTTTAATTTGGCAAAAATATGGTTTAGAGCTGTGTCAGGGTGACCAAGATGTTGCGCATGCAGTTGATGCCGGTTTGGTATCGACCATTGATGCGATTGATTGCGGTCATGTTGAAGGTGTATCGAAAGGGATCAGTCTTAGCCAAACAATTTCAATGTTTAACCCAACATGGCAAGAGGAAAGTGACTTTGATCGTTGTTTTGATGAGGCGGTTGAATTTGCATCGCGTGTTTTAACACGTTTTATTGCAGCAGCCAGTGGCGGCATTAATGCTAAAGCAATCGTCGCTAAAGCGATTGATAACGCAGATGATGCAAGAGTGATTGTATTAGAGCAATATACGCCGTGGAAAAAAACCGTGCATGCTTTATCGCAAGAAGCGTTATACATGGTTTATCCATCGCATTCAGGCAAATGGATTTTGCAAACGGTGCCTGTTGAACCGGGTTCATTTGAAGACAGAAAGTCACTACCAAAAGCATGGGCTGGTTTATCAGATGCTGCATTTCAAGCGCAAACGGGCATTGATGACGCAATGTTTTGCCACAATGGCTTGTTTATCGCTGGCGCAGAATCATTTGCAAGTACCATGAAACTTGCTGCTATGGCGTTGCAAGACGAATAAAACGAAGTCACGGTTATTAAAAAGGGGGGGTAAGCGCTGTACTGGCTTCCCCCCTTTTTGTATTAGTGCCTAAAGTTTTCTAGCAACGCTGGAATACCTGGCAGCATGCCCACCATGGCCATAACACTGGTCAATAATACAAACATAAACAGCGGAATGATCCAGCGACTCATATGGGTCAGCTCAGAGCTGCGCTCTTTACAGCCAATTAAGCCTAAGTTATCGAGCAGCATGGTCAGTGACCAGCCAAACGCTGGGTTTACTAACGTTGAAGCAAATACCACAATAGCTGCTGATTGCGTGGTTTTACCTTCGCGAGTCATTTCCATACCTGCCTCAAGCAGTGGGATAAATACACCCACTATTAACGCCACACACAGTACCGGTTGCCAAATGGCGAGATCCATTGGATAACCCCATATACCTGCAATTACACAAAAAAGTGCGGTTAAAATTGCACCAGCTGGAATAGGGCGCTTAGCAATCGCGGCAGGCACAATATACGTGCCCCATGATGAGGTGAAGTTAGACCCACCTAAAATAGAGCCAAAGGTTTGCCTAACTGATGCACTGAGCATAGTATCGTCAATGTTCATTTGCACTTTTTCAGTGCGTTTTGGGTAGCTGATCTTTTGGAATACTTGATGGCCTAAAAAGTCTGGCGACCACATGGCCACTGCCAGTATGGCAAAGGGCAATACGACTACAAAGCTTTCAAGAGTCGGCAAACCTAACATCCAACCGGTGTTTTCACCCCACCAATACATAGGGTTCATATTTGGTAACCCAGGGGCGGTTTTAAATTCAAACGGCGCACCTAAGGCAAAGGCCGTTAAACCACCAATAAGGCAGCTGAGCGGCACAGCTAACCAACGTTTTTTAAAATGTTCGAGTAGCGCGTACAGTAAAATAGTGGCCAAAATAACGATGAAGGCAATGTGGGTCATTTGAATTTGTTCAGCCCATGCAAACAGTTTCTTTACTTGCGATATAGTGCCTATGAATCCTAAGTAAAGTAATAATCCGCCGCACACCCCTTTACTGGTTAGTCGTGCCAACAAACTGCCGCCTTTACTGATGGCAAGCAGTAACCCTAAGGCGCCAATTAGTAGCCCGAATGCCATTGGGTGTCCGCCTGCTGCAACAACAATGGGAATTAATGGAATGAGTGGTCCGTGGGTTCCCGCTAAGTTAGCAGTGGGTAAAATAAAACCTGAAAACAAGATGATAAAAATAGCCACTATGAGTAACTCATAGCGTACGTTTTCTAACACAAAGGCGTCACTTAAACCAAGCGGTGCGGCAAAGGTGGCGGCAATAGCGCCTACCATAACAACTTTACCAATTGTCCCTGCCATAGCGGGAATCGTGTCTTCAAATTCGAAGCGGTAATCCCGAAAAGGCAAGTTAGGACGCCAGCGCTTTGGCTGCATAATTTGCAGTTCATGCTCGAGATAATCGTCTCGACTGGCAAACTCAGAGCTTGGTTTATGAAGATTTTTATAGCTATCGGAAACGGTTTGAGTATCGCTTACCTGCTCAGCTTGGGATGACGTGTCATCTTTTGGCGTGGTTGTCATGAATTCTCCTGCAACATTGTTGCTAACTCAAAATAAAAAAAACAGCTTGTATAAAGCAATGAATATTGAATCGATAGAATAAAGTAGAGGTTTATCAATTACGATTAGGCAAAGGTCGAGCATGACGGATTAAAGTAGCTTGGCGCAGGTATAGCCAGCAGAGAAGAAAATATTCAAAAGTTAATTTCTATTGTTAATAATCAATACCTTATTTTCATATTTGTTGTTTATTGCTTTGAAAAAGCCAGTTATACGGCATGCATTAATGAATTACTGGGTGCTAAGTCTTTAGTCTAATGGCTAGGAGCTCACTCAAAGCTAAGCTCTGTTTTATTCTGTATAGCCGCCAGGGCGACTGTCTTGCATTAATAGATCTAGTTTTCTTTGTGCTTTTTTATAGTTATCTAAATCGATTACTTCAATCATTTCGCATTCGTCTCTTACCATTTCGGTGATAAGGCTAGGATAGTGGCGGCAATCTTCAGGGCGGTCTAAATAAATACTGCAGGTATATTTATTTGCGGCGAGGGGATTTATTTTTGGGGCTATTTCAAGAAAAGGGCATTGGCTTAGTTTTACTCCCGATTGTGGGTCGTGCCATATTTGGTTATTTTTAACGAACTCAAAGATTTCGGGGTTAAATATCTCCCATAGATCAATCTCTTCTTGCGTGGCGCTCAGATCGCCACCACCGTATTTAATACAGCATTTACCACATTGATTACATTCTTTCATGGTTCGCTAATTTGTAAGATGGACTAATTCTAGTGTAACACCGATTTTTTTAGTGCAGCTGTGTTTTTGCAGGGGTAATTTGTCAGATGCTATTTTATTTACAACAAGGTCAATTTTGTTCAATACATGGCTTATTGCAACAACAGATAATAAACGCCACTTTAAATAACCTAAGTATACGTTATGACTTTATCAGTGATCATCTCAATGGCACTATTTGCCTTGGCGGCGTCTATATCACCCGGGCCAGTTAACCTTGTTTCGTTAAGTAGTAGTGCGCGATATGGGGCAAAAAAAGGCTTAATATTTGTGACTGGTGCTACCTTTGGTTTCATTGCATTATTTTTGTTTATTGGTTTTAGTTTGCATTATCTCATTGCGCAATTAGCCTGGATCACTGGTGTATTACAATGGCTCGGTATCGCTTTTTTACTTTATCTCAGTTATCAATTATTTATCGATGATGGCGGCCTCACAGCTGACGCTAAGCAAAATGCCCCTACCTTTATGACAGGTGTGATCATGCAATGGCTTAACCCTAAAGCGTGGTTGGCTTCTTTATCAGGCATTGCAGCATATAGTCCAGGGGCGCAAGGATTTGAACTGGTTACTTTTGCAAGTTTATATTTACCTATTTGTTGGTTATCACTTGGCTGTTGGGTTTGGCTAGGTATACGGCTCGGGCAGCATTTTCAAAGCCCAGCTAAAATGCGAGTGATGAATAAAATTCTTGCACTATTACTGGCTGGCAGCTGCTTTTTATTATTGATTTAGTGGTTTTAATTTACAGTGATAAAGTACGGCGATATTGCTCGGGAGTTGCCGCTACGCGTTGTTTAAAGACCCGCTGAAAATGCGCTTGATCACTAAAACCTGCACTGTGAGCGATACTTGCTATTGGCTGGCCTTGTTTTAGTGCTTGCTGACCTAATTGAATACGACGATTTAACCGATAAGCGTGCGGAGTCATATTAAAATGACGTTTAAAAGCGCGCACTAAATAACTGCTGCTAAAGCCAAAAAGTTTACTGATTGTGTTAATTGATTGGTCTTCAAAACAGTGCTCATTCAGGTAGTTCGCTACTTGATATAGCTTATTTTCAGGTAATAACGTTTGCTCGTGTAATGGCTCAACGCAATCAAGGTACGTAAATAATTGCACGAAGTAACTACTTAGCAACGTGCGCTTTTGTGCTGCGGTAAACGTATTTGTCATTAGGTTTTGGCACAAGATAACAAAGTCCTGATAAAGCTGTGGTAGTAGCACTGTATCCAAGCGACTTCCTTGCCAGTTTTGTTGCTTTGTGACGCCAGACTCGAACAATAACGCTGCTAACCAATTTTTATCTATATGCATCATGTAATAAGCCCACACTGAGTTTTGCTTTGGATTACAGGCGTGGACTTCATCAGGGTTCATTAATACTAAATTACCATGTGTTACTTGATGTAGACGATCTTCACAAATGAATTCACTTTGCCCCGCTAAAATTGCGCCAATTGACCATTGCTGGTGGGAGTGGGGAGCATAAGTGACTTTGCGGCCATCTAATACTTGGCGCAGCTCGACAAATGGTAACTCGGGGTCGCGCCAAAAAATAGGGTGTGTTGTTGGGAGCATACTATTTTCCACAATTGAAAACCTATTTCCAGTATACCCCTAGTTGTAGTGTATAAATCTACCCTCAGACTAAATTATTCACCAAAAAAATCAGTGAGTAACTGCGTCACTTAGCTGCATGCAATTGTGTGCTGAGCGGGTGTGTTTTTTTAGGTATCACTATTGGTCTGTATGCACCCGTTAGAGCATAACGCAGATACTTAATTTTGGTATTTCCAGTACGGCGGGTTGCCATAAACTTCACTAAAGTAATCAATACATACTCGAACATTTAATGGTGGCTGTCGTGTATTAGGGTAAATTGCAGTAATGTTTTGTGGTCCCGTTTTGATTGTTGGCGCAAATTCACTTAAGAGTGAAACAAGAGTGCCTGTTTTTAAGCTTTCACCAATTAACCAATCAGGGAATAATACAATTCCCATGTCGTTCAAAGCCCCGATAAACAGTGTTTCAGCGTTGTTAGATACTAAAGTCGGTATTACACTTTGCTGCTGCCATGACGAATTAATTTTGAATAACCAACGATTTTGCCCCGATGAACCGCGATAAATTAAGCCCTGATGCTGACTAAGATCAGCCGGTACTTTTGGTGTGCCATATTTTTTCAGATAAGCAGGGGATGCGGCTAAATGATAAGTTTGCAGTCCTAATGTTTTAGCATGTAACGATGAATCTGCAAGAGATCCGATACGAAAAATCACGTCAGCGGCATCAATATGCGGATCGATAAAATCATCGGTTTGAGTCAACTCTACTTGAATTTTCGGATAGCGATTTAAAAACTCACCAAGCCAAGGCGCTATGTGTTTTTGTCCGAAAAAAACCGGCGCATTAATTCTTATTAACCCTTTGGGTTGAGTTGCTCTATCCTGCAGCTCGTTTCGTACTTCGTTGAGTTGCTCGGTCATTGAGCGCGCATAATCATGAAAAATTCGGCCCGCTTCGGTTGGCATTATTGCTCTTGTGTTACGGTAAAAAAGTTGCTGACCAAGGGCATCTTCAAGTTGCAAAATTACTCTAGAGACCATAGAAGGCGATACATTTTCATGTCGAGCAACAACAGAAAAGCTTTTACATTTATACACGGCGATAAAAAATTTTAACGCTCTGATATTGATCGAACTGAAATCATTCATTTGTGCAAATCCTGCAAAAGTGTTTCTTATATAATCCCATTTTTCGCGTTAAAGCTCTAGGTTATTATTTATTCCTTATTAATAGGAGATTTGCATGCAGTTTATTTTGATTTTAATTGTCGTTATGGGAGGAATGGGGCTGTCTGTAGAAGCAGGCTTATTGGGCCCTTTAGGTGGTGAGGTTGGAGAATTATGGGCCACATTTAGTGTGTTTGGTGTTGGTGCTGCTCTTACCTTTATGTTGATGCTATTTTTTAGTCCTCGCAATAGCCCATCTTTTTTCAAACAACCATCATGGACATTGTTAGGTGGCGTGTTGGGGCCTGTTTATGTCGTTATATTGACGTTCACAGCACCTGTGATAGGTATTGCTATGACGATGATCAGTATCTTGATGGGACAAATAGCGAAAAGTTTGCTGATAGATCATTATGGTTTATTTGGTAGTCAACATCGCCAGATTGACCGTAAACGGCTTATGGCACTATTTTTTATTGTCATTGCATTAATTCTGATGGCACAAGGTTAGGGGACGCTAATGACTATAATTATGATAATTCTGGCGGTGATTGGTGGTGCAACCTTGAGTATTCAGGCTGCCATTAATGGTCAATTAGGAAGTAAAGTAGGTGTTTTTCGCTGCGCATTTTTAACCTTTTCGGTGGGTGCGTTGATCACCGGGTTACTTATCTTTTATTTTGAACCTAGGCATGCGCTAACCCTGTTGGATGTGCCAAAGTGGCAATTATTAGGGGCAATGTGTGGAGTACCCTATATCGTGATAATGGTGTTTGCTGTGCAGCGAATTGGCACCGCAGTCGCAACGGTTGCGGTAATATTCGGTCAATTATTTATGAGTATGTTAATTGATAATTTTGGTTGGCTTGGTAACGATGTGATTGCTTTTTCGCCAAGTCGTATTGGCGCTGTAATATGTTTGGGTATTGCGCTGTATTTTATTCATGCAAGTGGTAAAGATACAGCAAAAACTGAGAGTTAGCCTTGAAACAATAAAAATTTGGCTGAGGTGATAACTTGTAACAGGGGGGTTATCACCTGATTTGAGCTGAGATTTTTTCCCCGCCTTAGGCTTGATACGCTTTAGAATGAATCATTTTAGTCTCGAGTGTATTAGAATAGTACGCTCTCGGCCTTGTATTTTCTTTCGTTTCGCTTTGAGTTGTTGTTCTTAGCCATGCAAGATAGTTAATTTGGCTATAATTTCTAACAAAAGGTAATGAAAGAATAATGAATACAAAACTGTATAAATCAGTATTGAACTTAGCCGGTGAGCTAATGAATGCTGCACAGCAGCAAGATCAAGTTACGTTCGATTCACTCTATGGGCAGCTAAAAGCACTGTGTATTGAGCATGAAAATACTGAGAAAGATCATCCTGTACAGTGGGAAACGCTCGCTGATTTTACCGATGAGTTTGCCGATGCGTTGTTGATCTATGAAAAAGCATTAGCTAAAGCTAACGCCATCAATGCGAAAGATTATATGTCGTCAATTGGTTATGCGATGGCAACTATGCATGTTGAACTAGGGCAAACCGAAGCTGCTATCGTAAGTTTACAAGCTGCGCAGGTTAGCGCAAATAAAATTCCTGATAAAGCGCTGAAGGCTGAAATAGCTCAGCTACTACAACAATTACAGTAAAATTAGCTCGTTGATTATGTTTAAGAGGTCACAATAAATGGATGTTACGCTAGGCACTAGCCCTGAACTGATTGCGCAAGCGCATGCTATTCGCCACCAGGTATTTGTGATCGAACAAAGTATTCCTAAGCAGTTAGATTTAGACGGTTGCGACGAACGAGCTGTGCATGTGGTGGTAACAGATGGCGGTGCTTTAGTCGCTACTGCGCGGTTAGTGAAACGTAACCCACGGTGTGGCGTTATGGCAAGGATTGCAGTGTTAAAGCAATACCGAGGATCCGGCATTGCTAAATTGGTTATTAATGCCTTGTTATCACATGCTGGTAAAATTGGCCTTGAGATCATTGAAATTCATGCACATGCCTATTTGCAAGGCTATTACGAAAGTTATGGTTTTAAATATATTAAAGATGTTGAAATAGTTGGCGAACACCAACTTATTGAAATGCAATGCAGTTTAAAAAGTGAAGTGAGGTAACGCCGTAATGCGCGACGAATTAAGGACTAAGATCATTCAAGTTTGTGACAAAAAAATAGCGGCGAAGGGAGGTAATGTTGGGCTGTCATTTTATGCTTTTTTTGCCAACAAAAATGATGATCCAGAATTACTTATGGAAGCTGCGACATGGTGGATACAAACCCACCAATTAGATCACTTTGTTAAAGCGCAGATCATTAAAACCATGATTGAAAATAATCTGTAATAGCGTGTAGATATTTGATTGTATATTAACCACAATAGCGGTTGAGATATTTATTTTAGTGGGGAATAGGGCTGGTGGTTGGTAGTTGGATTGCCCAAGGGTTTGGTTTACTGAGCTTTGTTTTAGCATTGGTGTGCTTTTATCAAAAGGATGATCGTCGTTTAAAAATAATGATGGTGGTGATGAATCTAAATCATGCACTGCACTTTTATTTACTCAATGCTATCACTTCATCATTGTGCTGTTTATTTTCAGCGGGGCGTACAGCCGTATCAATGCGGGTAAAATCGGTGTGGATAGCAGCCATTTTTATTATTTTAACCGTGGTTATCGGTTATCTAACAGCCCAGCAATGGACGGATTACCTTGCGATTGTTGCCGCTTGTTTGGGTTGTTTTGCACTATTTTGCTTAACGGGCATCAAAATGCGTGTTTTGCTGTTTGCAGGATCGTGCCTATGGTTGGCAAATAATATAATTGTTGGATCTATTGGCGGCGTGTTATTGGAAGCGACTGTAATTGTTATTAATATATCGACTATCTATAGACTACATAAACAACGCTTTACCCGTGAGGCGCTGACTGAACACGGTTAATAATGAAGAGCTTAACAAAGCCCTTCACAGTAAATGTTAGTTATTGTCTGGTTAACTCAAACATTTGATTTTCTGCTCCTGAGGTACATGTCCATTGCAGAATATTAGCATCATCGGCAGTTTTGCTGCCTGCGACGTCTAAGCACAACTCACTATTTCGGTTGATGATACGCCACTTACCAGAGCCGGCACTTTGCAAACGAAACTGCTGGTTATAGCTCCCTGTGTATGTCCAGATATTGATATTTTCACCCGCTGTAGTTGAATGCGTATAGACCTCTAACCCTTTAGAAGGAGCATTGACTGGTGAAATACGATGCCACACCCCATCGACTGTTGAAATATTAAATTTTTGGCAATCATTATTAAGCCAAGACCACTGCCTAACATTTGCCCCATCTTCACTTTGACAGTTAGCAATATCTAATGATGCACCACTGTGTTTTGGGGTAATGCGGTAAGTACCATTGACTTGTGTATTGGTTGGGTTGCCATTATTGCCGTCGGTATAACCATTGTAGACTTCAAACTCTGCAATTTGCGGTACGCCATTGGCGGAATGAATCACAAAACTTACTTTGGATAAGTTAGTGTTAGAAAAAGTGATTACATTTGGCACAGCACCACCGTTAGTAAGTGTTACACCTGTATCGTAGTTCACTAAAGACCAAGCTGTAATGCTTCCTTTACTGGCTGGGGTTTCAATTATTTTAATCGCATTTATGGTGGTGTTAAGGTTTTTAATATTGATCGTGCCCGTGGTAGCTGACGGTGACCAGTAAGTTGACATATCGCCGTCGTTCACATTGCCATAACTCGAGCCACTGGCTTTAGAACTGCCATCAACACCGGCACTAATAGCTAGATTTTCCCCTGCTGGTGTTGGCTCAGGTGTTGGATCTGGATCCGGTGTTGGATCGGTGGGTGTGGTTGTTCCACATTGACCATTTGATGTTTGTAAGCCTTTGTTCGCGCCAGCCGTTGCTGCAATGATGTTGGGTATACACTGTGCATTATCAAGTTGATAGTTATAAGGGATGTTGATTGTTGTGGTTGAGGTTGGATTAGGGCCTGCTGGGTGAAGCTTGTTTTCTTGTTCAGACCAATCGATATTATCCCAAATGTTGCCGCTGACTTGCCAGTAACCCATGTCATTTGTATAAAAAGTGCCGAGTGGATCTTTGGAATTTTTAAAGTAGTTGTTTTCGGCGCGCATTTTACCGCCAATTCGTGGATTCATGCCCGATGACACGAGTCCATAGTAGTAGTTGTTGTAAGCATGCGCTGTCGCGTGTCTTAGTAAAGGCGTGCGAGAATTAATATTTTCATAGTAATTGTGATGAAAAGTAACAGGGCCGTTAGTATCGTCACTATCACTTGAGCCAACGAGACCACCGCGTCCAGAGTTGCGCAAAATACTGTAAGATAATGTCACGTATTTGGTATTACTCTTCATATCGAACAAAGCATCATATCCTGAACTTTCGCCACCACTGGCCTCAAGTGTAACGTGATCGACCCAAATATTTCTGACGTTTGACTCCATGCCAATTGCATCACCGCCGTTGGAGGTGGGGGAGCCTGATTTTTTGACGTTTCTAACGTGAACATTTTGAATAATGATATTTGAAGATGAACGAATATGGATGCCTAATTGGTCAAAAAGAGCACCGCTACCAACACCGATAATAGAAACATTACTAATTTCTTTTAGTTCAATTAGATCTGGCCCAGTATTGCAACTATCTCCAGATACTTTACTGGTGTTGCCATGATTTATGGTGCCTTCAACGTGGATGATAATTGGTGTGTCACTTGATGCTCGGTTACATAAAGCCTGATGAATTTGGGTTCCAGTTGTTGCATAAACAACATCGCCACCAGCACCACCTGTTGTACCACCATTCGTTGCGGCAAAGCCTGACGCATTAGCAAGTGCACTGTTTCCATATATAGCAGTTGTTATGGCCAAAGCATGCAAAGAATATTTAAATAACGTACGTTTATTCATTGGTTGTTCCTAATTACTGTATGTTCAGATCAAAACAATCAAATAAATTAATTGTTAAAAATGTTAACACAATCAAGTCCTGTTTATGCTTGTACTGCAGTGCTACCGGTGGCATTATTGCGCTAAAAATGACTTTATGCAATGCTAATTACTGATTGATTAGTTTTAATTTCATCATTTAGTTTTGTTTTTATGCGTTTTAAATAAATATATTTAATTAAAATTAATGGGTTAGGTTTTGTTTTAATTATTTAAAAAAATATAAAAATAATAACGATTTATTTTCTAGTTTTTATTATAGTGTTTTTTGATACTTGAAATTTAGTTAACATTTGTTCCTTTATTGTTTTTTGATATGACTAGATATTTGCATGTTACGGGGCTGGTTCTAACGCAATATTGATATGCTTTATGGATGAGTTAGTTGTTTATAGGTGTTGTTGTGAAGTACTAGAGTATGTTGACCTTTCAGAATTAAAATTTGTTTAATCTAGGAGTGATTTAATCGTGACAAGAGGTTTTTAACCTAGTGGGCTCGCTACTGCTACCGCGTTATTCTACTGGCGGAAGTAATCTGAGCTTCGGATAATAAATCTATCTCCAGCGGCTATTTTTCAATGTTAACTGCGTTGAATTTATTTGTAATAGGCATGCTATTGACGCGTAAATTCGCCTTATTTTCCCTGAAAATTTTGGCTGGAGAGTAAAAGTAATATTAGTGCTTTAAATCAATGCGTTAGAAAACACATGAACCAAAATTTAGGTTAAGCAACAAAGAGTTAATCGCACTTAGACAGACCACATTGGCTTGCGAGTTTTTTGAATTTATGATTATTTATAAATACTTACGGTAAAAACTATACTCTAAGAAAGTGTTACACGCTGTGGCATTTTTTATATTTTTTACCACTACCACACGGGCATTCATCATTGCGGCTAATTTTTATATCTGCAACAGGGAAGATCTCACCATCGAGATAACGCCACTGGCCATCTTCTTTTATGAAGCTTGATTTTTCATGCAGTTGGCAAAACAAGTTTTGATAAAAATAGCTAACACAAAATTCAACACAACCAGTGTACTCTTGCTGATCTGCACTGATCACGGCTAATTTTATAAAGCGGCAACTATTAGCAAAATCGGCAATTTCTCTGAGTGGGTTTGCTGCTTGTTTTTCTTGTGCATAAGTTTGGTAAATATACTTAGCATTTTTTAAGGCATAAGCAACAAAGCGAGAGCGCATTAGTTGCTCTGGGCTTGTTGCTTGTATATTGCCTAAATGCAATTTTTCACAGCAATCGCTATAGCTTTGTTCGCTGCCACATAAGCAAAGACTGTCAGTGAGTGAGGTCATAATTAAAATACGCTTTATTAAAAAACGGCATTTTAACAGCTTATTGTGCTAATGCTATCTCTGTAGCTTGTTGGGTTTTAGTAAAACAGTATAGTTTTGCACTGGCTTGATCTAACTTTAATGACAGGTTAGCTATTTGATTGTCTCTCACAATGTCTGTCCAGGTGATCACCGCTGCAAAGTTACCGTTATGTAGTGCAGAATTTAGTACATACTCTAAATTAACCAGATGCTTTTGCCTGATCACTAATAGTTTACTGGTATCAATAGAACATGAATCGAGTAAAGCTTTACTTGGTACGTGATCCGGTGCAATCAGTAACGTCCATGCGTTTTTATTATTGTAATGGTGTAACACCTTTAGAAGTTCAAAAGTTGCAGAGATCTCATCTTCTATCTGAATCAAATTTACTGATGCGCTTAAATTATCTTGTTGATAGCTTTTAACTGTTCTGACGGTAATTGGCTGTAACATAAGTTTCACTCACTGGTTGTTTATACAGTACTCATATACAGTAGTTTATACAGTGTTTGTGTGCAAGTGTTTTTTGCTATCTTTTTGAACGATTTTTATATTTATTTGATACCATCAGCTTTGGAAATGTGCATAAAATAAAATAATTTACTATAAAACAATATATTACTTAGTTACATTGAGGTGGCAATTGATTTTAATGAAAAGGGTAGATTAGTCCCTTTTCAAGGTGAGTTGGGGATCAGGTGAGCAAACTGCTGTTGGTGTATTTGCTCATACAGTGTTGCTGCATAACACTGGGCATCTTTAAAGCGGCGGGTGGTTAGATGTTTACGTAAATCAGTTAAGGCAGTTGCTGCAGGCTCATAGCCTTGGCTACTGGCTAAACTTAGCCATACCGCGCCATGAAAAACACTAGTAGGTACGCCTTGGCCTTTGATAAAAAATAATCCGAGATAAAATTGGGCTCGCTGATTACCTGACATTGCAGCTAAGCGCATCCATTTAGCTGCGAGAGGAGGTTGATCATTTTTTAAATAATACAGGGCTTTATTAACAGTGTTATCAGGAGTATCAGCTTTAACCGCACTGTGTGGGGCTTTGCTCGGTTGGGTGATAAACGATAATACGTTTTCTAACTGTTGTTCTAAATCTAAGCCAATTGGCGAGGTATCTGTCATAGTGCCACACATATTATTGTTGTCATTTACCTGCTCAGTTTAGTCTAATATCAGGTTAATTGTCCTGTTATTCTTGAAATATATGATAAAATCACGCAATTATTGTCATCTAAAATGAAACTCACTTATGCTCGACGCGTTATTTAAAATTAGCGACCACAACTCGACTGTGCGCCGCGAATGTATTGCTGGTCTCACTACCTTTATTACTATGGTTTATATTGTGTTTGTCAACCCTGCTATGTTGGCTGAAGCTGGTATGGATCAAGGTGCTGCGTTTGTGGCAACTTGTATTGCTGCCGCTATTGGCTGCTTTATCATGGGCTTTTGGGCAAATTATCCGTTAGCTTTGGCTCCTGGTATGGGGCTTAATGCCTTCTTTACTTATGGTGTTGTATTAGGTATGGGCTATACCTGGCAAGCAGCATTAGGGGCTGTGTTTATGTCGGGCTGTATTTTCTTGTTCCTGAGTTTGTTCAAAGTCAGGGAGTGGATAATTAATGCTATTCCATTGGTGTTAAAGCAAGCCATTGCAACAGGAATTGGAGCGTTCTTAGCGTTAATTGCGCTTAAAAATGCCGGGATCATTGTGGCCAGCCCTGCAACATTAGTGCAGCTGGGTGATATAACGGCTGCCGGTCCATTGTTGGCTATTTTTAGCTTTTTTGTTATTGCAGCGCTACTTTATCGTGATTTTAAAAGCGGTGTTTTGATCAGTATTTTATTAGTAACTGTGATCGCGCTAAGTCTGGGTTTGGTAGAGTATCAAGGCGTGATATCTATGCCACCTTCAATTGCGCCTACTTTTATGCAACTTGATTTTTCAGCGGCATTTGAGTTGTCAATGCTTAGCGTCATTTTTGCATTGTTGTTCGTTGATTTATTTGATACATCAGGCACTTTAGTTGCGGTAACTCAAAAAGCAGGCTTAGCGGACGAAAAAGGTAATATGCCACGTTTAGGACGAGCATTAAGTGCTGATAGTGCCGCAACCATTGCCGGTTCAGTATTGGGCACTTCGACCACAACCTCATATATAGAGTCAGTTGCAGGGGTGTCTGTGGGTGGCAGAACAGGACTTACAGCTGTGGTTGTAGGAATGTGCTTTTTATTGATGATGTTTTTTGCACCTTTGGCGAAAATGGTGCCAGCTTATGCAACTGCGGGAGCTATTTTATACGTGTCGGTGCTAATGCTACAAAACCTCAAGTTTGTAAATTGGGATGATATGACAGATGCCATTCCAGTGAGTGTGGTATTACTGATGACGCCGCTAACATTCTCCATTGCTCATGGCATTGCACTGGGCTTTATTTCTTATACAGCTGTTAAAGTATTGTGTGGTAAACGAGAACAAGTAAGCATCAGTGTGTGGATATTGACAGCGATGTTTGTGATAAAATTTGCGTTTTTATCCTAAGTTAATACAAAGAAAAAGTGGTTTACCACTTTTTCTTTGGTGCAAAAAGCACGTCTAAATCATCTTGTTCTTGCTCTGCTTTTTTCTTCAGTGCAGTTGCATTGGAGGCTTTAAGGTCGGTGCTTATTGCTTCTAAATAACCTTCGAGTTCTTGGCGTTTTGTAGTTATATAATCGTCGCTATAAGCTACTGCTGATACAGTTGCGTACGCTTTTTCAAAGTATTGGCGTGCAGAACCGACCATATTCGCAGAGCGCGCTGAGATACCTCGTTTAATCTGGCTTTCAATATTAATTCGTAATTGGAGCTTTTCTAAGCGCTTGTCTTCAGCAATAAAAATTTGGCTGTCTACTTTTCCTTTACCATGCTCTGAGCGAAGCACTGCACGTACTTTCTTGATACCTTGAATAAGTGCTATTAATTGCTTGTCGTTATCGGGTAACACTAAGTTTTCTGAGTTAGCGGTGTCGATTGAGTTCCCTAAACGTTCATTGGCTTCTTTTAAGCGATTCTTTAACTCTTTTGAATTAGGAGATAGCTGCACCATTGCTGCTAACGCATCATGAATACGCCGTTGCAGAATACGTAAAATATGTTCTGACATAGGTATGTTGGCGCTATTTACTAGAACATCTTCTGATTCTTCAATGATTTTTTTTTGTTTGGTTAAGTCTTTACGGCGTTCTGTTTCTTGTTTCTCTTTATGCTGTTGTACCGCACTGACCCAGAGGGCAATGACAATCAGTGCAACAATCAACATAATAATAATAGAAACGATCATGGTTTAGGTCTCAAATTTCACAAGCTAATAATTTTAATCTTACATTAAATATATGCTAACGGGATAGTTTTGCGCGGCTTATGTAAAAAAGAATTCACTTTCTCATCATTTATTACTATCTGCGTATGATATTTTTTCATTTTGCGCGTCAGCTCAAAAGATGGCTACCTCAAGACGAGGGATTATGCTAGCCTAAGCAAATAACCTTATAAATACGATTCCAGACAGCCTTTTTCTATTGTTAATCAGAAAAAACTTGGCTTGACGCGATGTAGCATTTATAAATAAGCAGTATAACTACACTAAAAAATGCAGCCATGAAATTACAACAACTCAGATACATCGTCGAAGTCCAAAATCATAAACTTAATGTTTCAGCAACCGCTGAAAGTTTGTTTACCTCACAGCCAGGTATTTCTAAGCAAGTACGTATGTTGGAAGATGAGTTGGGCGTGCAGATTTTTGGGCGAAGTGGAAAACACTTAACCCACGTTACCAGCGCGGGCACTGAAATAATTAATATTTCCCGTGAGATCCTTTCTAAAGTAGAGGGTATTAAGGCGGTTGCAAATGAGCATACATTACCTGATCAAGGTAAGTTGAATATTGCCACCACACATACCCAAGCACGGTATGCACTGCCAAGTGTGATCCAAGGATTTATGAAAAAGTACCCTGCGGTGTCATTGCACATGCACCAAGGTACGCCGCAGCAAATTTCTGATGCTGCTGCTCGAGGCGATGCTGATTTTGCAATTGCCACTGAAGCACTGCATTTATACTCTGATTTAGTAATGTTACCTTGCTATCACTGGAATCGCAGTATTGTGGTTGCAAAAGACCATCCACTAGCTAAAAAAGCAGAGTCGCTGACCGTTGCCGATATTGCCCAGTATCCACTTATTACTTATGTATTTGGTTTTACTGGCCGTTCAGAACTTGATAAAGCATTTAATGCGCAGGGACTTGAACCACACATTGTATTTACTGCAACTGACGCCGATGTGATTAAAACCTATGTACGCTTAGGTTTAGGTGTGGGTGTTGTAGCATCAATGGCGATTGATCAAATTGCAGATACCGATTTAGTGTGTATTGATGCCAGCCATTTATTTGAAGCCAGCACCACTAAAATTGGCTTTAGAAAAGGCAGCTTTTTACGTACATATATGTATGATTTTATAGAGCGTTTTGCACCACATTTGACCAAAGAGCGGGTTGAGCGAGCGAGTTTACTACGTAATCAAGATGACGTAGATAAGCTGTTTGAAGATATAGAGTTACCGGTTAAGTGACTTTAATCTTTTGAAAACAAAAAAGCCGCATATTGCGGCTTTTTTAATGACTATAAAACTTAACACTCAATTATATTTACAGCTAAGCCACCGCGAGCGGTTTCTTTATATTTAGTTTTCATATCGTTACCAGTATCAAGCATGGTTTTAATAACTTTATCCAATGATACTTTTTGCTCGCCACTGCCACGAATAGCCAAACGCGATGCATTAATTGCTTTGATAGCTCCCATCGCATTACGTTCAATACACGGCACTTGTACTAATCCACCGACAGGGTCGCAGGTTAACCCTAAGTTATGCTCCATGCCAATTTCAGCGGCATTTTCTACTTGTAATACACTGCCACCGACAATTTCAGTCAGTGCACCAGCAGCCATTGAACATGCGACGCCAACTTCGCCTTGGCAACCAACTTCAGCACCTGAAATTGAGGCATTCTTTTTATACAGGATGCCAATTGCAGCGGCAGTTAATAAATAACGAGTTGCAATATCGCGGTCTATTTCTTTAATGAATGTGTGGTAGTACATTAATACCGCAGGTAAAATACCTGCTGCGCCATTAGTTGGGGCTGTAACTACACGGCCACCTGCAGCGTTTTCTTCATTAACAGCAAGGGCAAACAAATCCACCCAGTCCATTGCGCGTAGGGGGTCATTGCTGACTTCAATATTGAGCTTTAAGTACAGGCTAGGGGCGCGACGTTTAACTTTCAAACCACCAGGTAAAATTCCTTCGGTGCGCATACCGCGTTCAATACAGGCTTTCATTACTTGCCAAATATTGAATAGTTCATCTTTTATTTCATCTTCTGTGCGTAAGGTTTTTTCATTTTTCATCATCAAGCTTGATACGCTATAGCCTGACTCCTTACACATTTCTAATAATTCTTTGGCACTGCCAAATGGAAAGGGGGCTGGATTTTCTTCACGGACAGTGAGCGCAGCTTGTTTTTCGTTTTCAAATTCTTCATCGGTAACAATAAAACCGCCACCAATTGAATAGTAAACTTTACTATGGAGTTTTTCGTCGCCTTTAAAAGCAATGATCTCCATTGCATTTGAGTGTTTTGGCAAAGTTTTACGACGGTGGAATACAATCGCTCCTTGTTTTGGAAACTTTGCTTGATGCACTTGATTTAAGTGGATCACTTGTTCATTTTCAATTTTAGCGAGAATATCGTCTACTAAATCGGCATCAATGGTTTCCGGATCATAACCCGCAAGTCCGAGGATAACTGCTTTGCCTGAACCATGGCCGATACCTGTTTGTCCCAATGAGCCATATAGCTCAACTTTAATGCTGGTGACATCGGTTAACAAGTTTTGTTGTTGTAGTTCGTTAACAAATAAACGCGATGCGCGCATTGGGCCGACGGTGTGTGATGATGACGGGCCAATGCCAATACTAAACATATCGAATGCACTGATCATAATAACTTTACTCTACTTTTACTCAGCACGATTGCTGCCTTTGAACGGTCGCACATAATAACGCGTAATTGTACCCTTGTAACCCTTTGCAATTGAGATTTATACTGGTATGGCAAGCTGTTTTGTAAAGTTTTTAATAATGCTAGCAGTGGCTCCCCAAAGTAGTCCGTAAGGAGTTGAAAAACCTTGTAAAGTAATAGTTTTGCCAAAGCGATGAAAAGGTAAGGGTTGCCAATTGTTTACATCAGCGAGTGCGCTGACGGGCAGCAAAAAACTGGCGGCCACTTCATTTTGGTCTGCATGCCAATGTGTATCTGGGGCTAATACACCAACGAACGGTGTAATCGTAAAGCCGGTAAGAGTTGAGTAATCGCCTAATTGACCGATGACAGTGACATTTGATGGGGCGATATTTAGCTCTTCACTAAGTTCACGCAGTGCAGTATGGCGTAAGTTTGCATCGCTCAACTCATGCTTACCACCTGGTAAGCAAATTTCCCCAGGATGGTGATTTAAGAACATTGGGCGTTTGCATAGTAATATGTGCGCGCTGTTATCTATATCAATCAGTGGTAACATAACGGCACTGGCTCGTTGGGGACGTTGTTTAAAATGTCTCTTATCAGCTGGCTGTATATACTCATTGGCAGGCGCAGTTAGCTGAAAACGAGCCATAAGCTGTTTGCTATTCACACAGGTTACTTCAATAAAGGTAAGATTTTATTTACTTTATCGTAAGTTTCTTGGTATTCCAAATCCACTTGTGAATCAGCAACAATGCCGCCGCCAGCCCAACAATAAATATGTTGTTTGTGACACACTAAAGTTCGGATGGTAATACTGGTATCCATATTGCCACAAGCGCTTAAATAACCGATTGAACCACAGTAAATACTGCGCCGATGCGGTTCTAATTCTTCAATGATTTCCATCGCACGAATTTTGGGTGCACCGGTTATTGACCCTCCCGGAAAAGCAGCATACAACTGATCAACCGCAGTTTTATCGTCAGCTAACTTTGCTGTCACGGTACTGACTAAGTGGTGTACTGCAGGAAAACTTTCAATCGCAAAGAGTGACGGGACTTGCACGGTACCAGGTTTGGCAACTTTACCTAAGTCGTTGCGCAGTAAATCAACAATCATCACATTCTCAGCGCGATCTTTCGCTGAATTTTGTAATCGAGTTGCTTGTAACGCATCTTCTTTTTTATCAAGACACCGTGGCAGCGTTCCTTTGATTGGCTTGGTTTCAACCTGATTATCATTAATGGCAATAAAGCGCTCAGGAGAAATAGATAAAATAGCGCCATCAGGATGATTAATAAAACTTGAAAATGGTGCTTTGTTAGCTTCGCGCAAAGTACAATAAGCATGCCACGGTGAGCCTTGATACTGTGCTGTAAAACGCTGTGCTAAGTTAATTTGATAACAATCGCCACTTTTTAAATACCCCTGAATTCTTGCAAACTTAGCGCTGTATTGTGCGCGGCTCATATTTGATGACCAGCCTCGGGTGATTTCAAATGGCGAGGTAATTGGAGAGGCGTGAGCTAACTCCTGTAGATACATTGCTGATCTATCAACATCAGGCTGTGCGACATAAAACCAACTGTGCAGCTTTTTATCATAGATAAGTGCATCCAGATAGAGACCAATAGCTAGTTGTGGCATATCGATATCATCGATAGCTTGGCTGGGAAGTTTTTCAATGACTCGGCCAAGGTCGTAACCAAAATACCCGAGCCAGCCGCCACTAAAAGGTAGGTTAGGCTTAGTTTTACTGCTATCTAGAGTATTTAGCTGTGCTTTAATGATGCTAAAACAATCTTGTTCAGTTACCTTGTCATCAATAAACGTGTGGTTATTTTTAACTTCGAGGCGCATTTTTGGTGCAATAGCAATCAGATCGTAACGACTATTTATATGGTCGCTGTTGGCTGAATCCAGCAGCACGGCATAAGGTAAATGGGCAAAATAGGCGAAAACCTCTAGGCAGTTGAGCGAAATGTCTAATTGAATACAGGTTTTTTGTTGCTTTATCATCTATTTTTTTACCCTGAAGAACTGGCTCGAAACGGGCTAGGAGGGTATCATAAGTTATAATTTTTTGGCAGCGTTTAGTGACGTTGCCTAAGCGCTGTACAAACCACCGTCACTGGTTTGGCCTAGTTTACGTGTTCTCACGTAAAGGTAATTTAAGGAACCCCTATGAGTACAATTCGTCAGCAAGACTTTATTGATAGCATTGAAGATGCATTGCAGTATATTTCGTTTTATCATCCACTTGATTTTGTTCAAGCGCTCGAAAAAGCCTATAACAAAGAACAAAGTAAAGCGGCAAAAGATGCCATTGCGCAGATTTTAATTAACTCGCGGATGTCGGCAGAAGGCAAACGTCCTTTGTGCCAAGACACAGGTATTATTACCTGTTTTGTGAAAGTAGGTATGGATGTTAAGTGGGACAAAACAGATTTAACCGTACAGCAAATGGTTGACGAAGGGACGCGTCGTGCTTATTTGAATCCAGATAATCCATTGCGTGCATCTATTGTTGCAGATCCTGCAGGTAGCCGTAAAAACACCAAAGATAATACGCCTTCGGTCGTGCACATTGATTTAGTGGCAGGCGGCAATGTTGAAGTTATGGTGGCAGCAAAAGGCGGCGGCTCTGAAAATAAAAGTAAAATGGTGATGCTAAATCCATCTGATGATGTGGCTGAATGGGTCGAAAAGACCTTGCCGACCATGGGCGCTGGTTGGTGTCCACCAGGCATGCTAGGTATAGGTATTGGTGGAACGGCAGAAAAAGCCGCAGTAATGGCAAAAGAATCACTTATGGATCCAGTTGATATCCATGAGCTTATGGAACGTGGCGCAGAAACCACCGAAGAGAAACTTCGTTTAGAAATATTTGAGCGCGCAAATAAGCTCGGTATTGGCGCACAAGGCCTTGGCGGTTTAACAACAGTGGTTGATGTGAAAATAAAAACCGCACCGACTCATGCGGCCTCAAAACCTGTGGTTATGATCCCAAATTGTGCGGCGACTCGCCATGTACATTTCACATTAGATGGTTCAGGTCCTGCAAACTTAAAAGCGCCAAAACTTGAAGATTGGCCAGAAGTCACATTTGAAGTGGGTGAGGGTACGCGTCGTGTTGACTTAAATACGCTAACTAAAGAAGATACGCATGAATGGAAAATGGGCGAAACAGTATTACTGTCAGGGACTATATTAACTGGTCGTGATGCAGCGCATAAACGTCTGCAAGATATGATCAATTCTGGTGAAGGGTTACCAGCAGGTGTTGATTTTGACAATAAGTTTATTTACTACGTTGGCCCAGTTGACGCGGTACGTGATGAAGCAGTGGGCCCTGCAGGTCCTACAACAGCAACTCGGATGGATAAATTCACTGACATGATGCTAGAAAAAACTGGCATAATTGGCATGATTGGTAAAGCGGAACGTGGCCCTGCAACAGTTGAGTCTATCAAAAACAATAAATCTGTGTATTTGATGGCCGTAGGTGGAGCAGCTTACTTAGTATCTAAAGCAATCAAAAAAGCCCGTGTAGTGGCATTTGAAGATTTAGGTATGGAAGCTATCTATGAATTTGAAGTAGAAGATATGCCAGTCACTGTCGCAGTGGATAGTGAAGGCGCAAATGCGCATACCCAAGGCCCAGCAATTTGGAAAGCTAAAATTGCAGAGTTAGACGCTAAGTTAAAATAAGTATTCGCTTTATTATGCGGTATTTGAGTCTTCTCAGATACCGCTTATCAGCTCTGACCAGTTGGATGTAAACCACCTAATCTCCCGCAAACACCCATCATTACTCTCTTGTTGCTGTTTATTGCCTTGTAATTTAAACTTTACAATAATATTCAAATTGACGTTCACGTAAACGTTATCATGCTATATTTTTAGTTAAGTTAATTAGCTATTCTAAAAAGTAACTTTTTTTGAATTTAAAATGTTTAAAATTGCGATAAATTAGCTTATTTATTACAGCGCCTGATATTGATAGGTTTTATCATCTCATATAGTGGCAAGCTGTAATATGAAGTGGTAGAGTCTCGGCAATTTCAGCGTGCATACCCTCTCACGGGTTACAAATTTCGGAGTAAGATAAAGTGGCTGTGTTCAATCGAGTTGATTTTGATAACCACGAACAAGTGGTTTTTTGTTCAGATAAAGAATCAGGCCTTCGTGCAATTATTGCCGTTCATAATACTAATTTAGGTCCTGCTGTTGGTGGTTGCAGAATGTGGGATTACGCAAGTGATGACGACGCTGTTGTCGATGCGCTTCGTTTATCAAAGGGTATGACCTACAAAAATGCGGTAGCACGTTTACCATTTGGTGGTGGTAAATCTGTGATCATTGGTAATGCCAAAGAAATTAAGTCTGAACAGTTATTCCGTGCATTTGGTCGCCAATTAGAGCGCTTAAATGGTAGTTACTATTCTGCTGAAGATGTAAACATCACCTGTGATGATGTGGCTATTATGAATAAAGAAACTAACTATGTATTAGGCCTTGAAGGTAAAAGTGGTAACCCATCACCATTTACAGCGTATGGCACATTTTTAGGAATTAAAGCGGCGTTACAACATCAACGTGGTCACCAAGACTTGAGTGGCATTAAAGTGGCAGTACAAGGCTTAGGCGCTGTTGCTTATGGCTTATGTAAACATTTGCATGACGCGGGTGCGACCTTGTTTGTAACTGATATCAACCAAGTGGCAATTGATCGAGTCGTGAATGATTTTACTGCGACTGCTGTAGGCATTGATGAAATATACGACCTTGATGTCGATGTATATGCACCGTGTGCACTTGGTGCAACAGTAAATGATGCGACTATTCCACGCATTAAAGCGACAATTATTGCTGGTTGTGCAAATAACCAATTAGCCGAGTCTCGCCACGGTGAGATCATTCGTGAAAAAGGTATTTTATACGCACCAGATTATGTGATTAACGCAGGTGGTATTATTAATGTTTATTATGAAACAGCGCCAGAAGGTTACAGTGCTGAGGCATCAAATAAACATGTTGAGGGGATTTTCAAAACCTTAACTGAAATTTTTTCGCGAAGTGAGAAAGAGCAAAAATCAACGCATTTGATCGCAGACGAACTCGCACAAGAGATAATCGAAAACGGTTTATAATAAACGCGTTTAGGCGTGCAATTGCACGCCTTTACATTATTCAGTAAATCCCTCACGATACGGTCATCCTGACTTGTATAGTTTTCTAAAGATATGACGCCCATCGATTTAGCCACATGGCCACGCCAACAACATTTCTCACTGTTTAAAGAGTTTACGCAACCTTATTTTAATGTATGTGTACAATTAGATATGGGGGCGCTGTATCAGTATTGTAAATCACAGCAATGCTCTTTTTTTCATGCCTATATCTATGCGACATTGCAGGCAAGCAATGCTTATCAACCAATGTTACTGAGGATCATTGACGGTGTACCTTGGCAACTAGCTGCTCAACGTGCCAGTGTTGTAGAGCTTGCTGATGATGATACCTTTAGGTTTAGCTATTTTTCACAACAAGCTACGTTTAACGACTTTCAAGTGCATGCAAATAAAGTTAGCTTAGCTGCAAAGCAACAGCCATTATTCTCAACTGCTTTTGCGCAAACCGAAGGTCAGACTGATTTGATCCATATTTCGGTTTTACCGTGGTTGAACTTTACAAGCTTCTCTCACGCACATACACAAGGTAATCATTTCGGCATTCCTAAATTAGTGTTTGGACAGTTTGATGCGCAAAAGGGGACATTGCCTATCTCAATAGATGTGCACCATGCATTGATGGATGGTTTACATGTAGCGAAGTTTATTGACCAGCTGCAGCAAAGCATAGACGCTCTGTGTGCTTAGCGTAGTCGTAAACGAATTGTGTTATTTAGTTAATGAAAATAAAACTCAGACTATGTTAGTATAATTCCTATACAAAAAATATAATGATAATTAACTACTAGTAAATCATTATCTATTTAATTTGCGTTAATGCTAAGTTGTTAGCTCGCCATAATTACGAAGGCGTTTAGTATAATGATTCGTTTAGGTCTTTGCTTTTTCTTTTTTGTTGTTTTTAGCAGCTTTGCTGCTGAGCAAACCCGTTTACCTCTTAATGACTACTTTGCCGAAACTTGGAATACCCGTTCTGGTTTGCCTCACAATAGTATCAATAGTGTGGTGCAAACAAATGATGGCTATATATGGATTGCCACATGGGAAGGATTAGCCCGATTTAATGGCCGTGAGTTTAAACTATTTACACGCACGGAAATAACTGGTTTACCAGATTCTGGTTTACGTAGTTTAGCCCCACAAGCTGATGGCGGTTTATATATCGTGGGTGCCCGAGGTGGGATCAGTCATTTATATCAAGGGCAATGGCACGCTAAGCCTAATGCCACTGCGATGGTAAATCATGTATTAAAAACACCTTCCGATGAAACTTGGTTAGCTCTTGAGGGCCAAGGTGTTGTATATCGAGAGTTTGATAGTGCGCCGGACACGGCGATTTTAGAAAACTTCAGTGCTTATCGCCTAATAGAAGACAAAGCCGGTATGATTTGGGCTGCAACCAGCAAAGGCTTGTATCAAATTAATAATAAAACAGCGCGATTAATTACTCCCGATTCAGGTTTACCACAAAGTCCAATATACACCTTGTATTTGACCCGCCAAGGTGAACTCATTGTAGGCAGTGAACAAGGCGCATGGAAGCAGGTGAACAACCGTTTTGTCAGTATTCATGCTCAGCTTAAAGATGAGGCTATCTCAAGTATTTTACAAGATGATCATGATGATCTTTGGTTTGGTACGATCAATAAAGGGGTGTTTCGATTAAGCCCGTTAGGACTTGAACAACTTGATGCTGACGCTGGTTTACCAGCCAATCGGATTTTATCGCTATTACAAGATCGTGAAAATAGTATTTGGGTTGGCACAAATGGCGGTTTGTACCGATTGCGTGAAGCTGCTTTTTCAACTTGGACCACAAAACGCGGTTTAACAGGGGACTATGTTCGCACCGTGCTGTCCCATTCAGATGGTAGCTTATGGGTAGGCGGCAGCCTAGGTTTAAACCGTATTGAAGATAATAAAGTAAACACATTCCCTGCTGCTTATGGGAATGATTCGTTATCGGTTTTAAGTTTAGCTGAGGATGCGCAAGGACATATTTGGCTAGGGACTTATACCTCAGGTTTGATGAGGATTATCAATGGTAAAGCTTATCCTGTTCTAGATCGTAAAAATGGCTTAGCCAGCAATGAGGTCAGGGCGTTATTATTTGATAGTGCAGGGCGCTTATGGGTAGGAACCGCAGCAGGATTGACACGAATAGATGTGGATGGATCACTGAAGCAGTTTTCAAGTGTAGATGGTTTACCTGGTGATTTTATTATAGCCCTTAGCGAAGACAATTATGGCAATGTATGGATTGGAACCGGCGTTGGGGTCGCATTTTTTAGCCCAAGTTTAGAAAAGTTTACGGCTAAAGTATTTCCAGCCCATTTTGATGCTGCATATGCTTTTGGTTTTTATGCTGAGTCTGAATATATCTGGATGGCGACAGACCGTGGTCTTGTCCGGTGTCATATCCCAACCGGAGAGATGAGTATTCTTGGGCGTGAACAAGGCTTGCCAGTTGATAAGTTGTTTCAAGTTGTGGCACAGGGAGATTCGTTTTGGTTATCTAGTAATCGCGGTGTGATCCAAGTTAATCAACAGCAAGTCAAACAGCGACTCGCCCAGTTAGCACAAAATAATGCGTTGCCAATCCAGTATCAGCTATATGATGAAGGAGACGGCATGCTTAGCGCCCAGGCTAATGGCGGGTCTAATCCTGCTGCGGTGTTGCATAAAGATGGCAGTATTTGGATTGCTACAGCGCAAGGGGCAAGTACTATCGTCCCTGAACGATTAAAGCAAGCTACTAAGAAGACATTACCGACAATTATTGAGGCCATGTATGTAGATGGCAAAATGACCCCCTTAGTGCAGCAAGATGAAGAAATCATTTTACCGGTGGGTGTTTCGCGGCTCTCTTTTCATTATGCGGGCTTAAGTTTTATTATGCCCCATCGATTGAATTATCAGACCCAATTGGCTGGCTATAACAATGTGTGGGTTAACCGTAATCAACTCAGTATTACAGAATATACTAACTTACCACCGGGCAAGTACACGTTCAAAGTACGTTCTGGCTACCCTAATGGGCAATGGCAAGATAATGATAAAACCTTAACGTTTGTGATCCAGTCTTATTTCTGGCAAAAAAATACTTTTAAAATCATGGTTTTTATCGGTTTATTAGCATTGGTCTACGGGCTTTATAGATACCGACTTTATCATTATAAAAAAATAGAAATCGAGCTGATCAAGCGGGTTGAGCAACAAACTAATGATCTACAACAACAAACAGATGCCTTTGCTCATCAAGCAACCCATGATCAACTAACTGATTTGCCAAATCGTCGTGCCTTTGATTGTTGGCTCGCGGATAATTTTGCTGACTTTAAGCAACATGATTCACCTCTCGCTATTGCGATCATGGATATTGATCATTTTAAGCGAATTAATGACGGGTGGTCACATATTGTTGGCGACCGAGTAATTTGCGTAGTTGCTCATATACTAGGAGAGCTCAATGAGAGTGATGATAGTCAAGTTGCTCGCTGGGGAGGTGAAGAATTTACATTACTATTCCCTCATAAAACCGCGCAACAAGCCGCTCAATTATGTGAAGAATTACGTGTGCAAATTGCAAACTACGATTTTTCAAACATAGCTAGCGGGTTATCGGTAACGGTTAGTTTTGGAGTCGCAGATTCATTGGCAGTTAATGACTATGACAGGTTACTGGCGCAAGCTGACCAAGCGCTTTATCAAGCAAAAAGTAATGGGCGAAATCGAGTCGAAATAAATAAAATATAAAGATTAAAATGTGAAGTGAAAAGGTTATTAAAAAATTTTTTGACTGTTATCCTTCGTAGTTGAATTACTTACTATGAATACTTTAACTTTAACTTTAACTTTACTTATTGCTAATGTTATTTTCTATATTAAGTGGACAGTCGATTTTATATATAAATTGCTATAAAAACAAACAACCCAGTTAGTTGTGGGGGATAAATAGACAATTTATCTTATGTTCAGATACTTAAGTCCTGGGATTGTATTGTTGCGTTATAAGCAAGTACTTCGGTATACTTCACATGAGCCCAATCTGGGTAAAAATAATAAATACATGGAGTTTAAATGTTAAGAAAATCTGCTATTGCACTTGCCATTTCATCTAGTTTTTTCCTTTCTGGTTGCCTAGAAGTTGAAGATAATAATGACGATATAGTAGCTGCTATTGAAAATAATACTGATGCTCAAGCTGAGCTAGAAAGTGTAACTTTAACTGGATCAGTTAAACACTTATTAACAGGTGAGTCTGTTAATAATGCCCAAGTATCAATTAAAATTGGTAATGACTGGAGCGAGCCTGTCGCTGCTTCAAACGGTTTATTTGAATTAAATGAGCTACCAAAAAACTCTGACTTTGTTCTGCTTGTCTCCAGTGCTGATGGTTCTTTTCAGGAGCGTGCTTTTTACGGTAAAACGAATTACGGTATAGCTCAATTGGGAAGTTTAGAAGTTTCAAGTGCTGAAACTGTGCAGTTTGAAGTACTGCTTAATGGTGAAAATACACCTGTAGCAGGGCTTGAATTTAGTTACAGTATTTCCACTGCATTTAATATGTACAATGAATTTTCGAATCGTAATGAACATTTTATTCGTTCTACCTATAATGCAGATACTGGTATGTACTCTATTGCTAAAGTAGCCGGTTTTACTGATCTGCTATTAATGGACCTTGATGTTGACAATGATGCTGTTGATGATTTTAGTTATAACAATCAGTCAGACAGTATTAGCCAAATTAATATAAGCGAGTTAACCAACGGAAATACTTTGTATGTTTCTAAAACAGCTGAAAACGCAAAGTTTGAAGTCCGTGTTTCAGTAATTAATGAACTTGGTAATACATTTGATAATTTGAACTTTGTTTCATTAAAAAATCTTACTAAAGGAACGCCAGCAACTTTCGATGCTGATAGTAAAGAGTATATTTTTGAATATAATGGTAGTTCAAAGATGAAACTACTTTTACCTAGTTTCGTAGATAGTTCAGGTAATCGCTATGATACAGGTGAAGTAAATCTTTATGCTACAAATGGTGGGGTGTCAGTTACTAACTCAAGCTTTAATAATTTAAATCGTTTTTATGAACTAGACGATGGTGTTTTATCACTAGTAATAAAGCCAAGAGTATCGTCGTTTTCCTCTAGGCCGGGAGTTGTTAGTGCCATAGCAGATGAAACATCTCAAAACTTCTATATGTTTATGGAAGCGCCTATTGAGTTAGTTGATAGTGCTGCGTCATTAATTAAGAAACGTCAAATAACGGTTGTTAAAGGTACTGATGATGAAAACGATTTTATTGCACAAGGCGTAACGCAAATTTCGTTTAATGACGTTTCTGTTCCTTTTACCTCATCGCTTAAATATAACGATACATTTGTTACTCTGTCACCAGCCGCTCCTCTTGTCGGCGGCCATTATGAGTATAACATTGAAAAAGTCAGTGTGAAGTCTACAGGTGAAGTCGTGAATATCTCAGCCGCAAGCTCATTTCGTATTGCAGATCAATCTCCTTTTGATATCAATCAATTGCGTTGGGATAATAATAACGGATTAACTGACGGCAAAACTATAGTACTTAAGAATACAGCTAATGAAGATGTTGGTTTTAAGCGTAAATCAAACAATGGTAGTCTTTACTTACCAGCATCAATAGCAACCTTAAGTCATTTTAAAGTTAATTTGCTAGGCTATACAGCCAATGGAAAAGTAAATCCTGCACTAATTGAGAGCACAATTGTATCTGATGGCAACATAAATATTAGCGAGATTAATACAGTTTCAGTTGCTGTTAATGAAACTATTTTAATTGATGACTACTCTGTTGATTTCTACACAAGCCTTCCTGATCGTCAGTGGTATAAGTTATCAAATAATACTTATCAAATAGAAAATCTTGATGACAATCAATTAAGCAGTAAAAATAATGTTACTTTTGGTTATGAGTATGCTGTAAAAGGCAGTTCTGAAATTGTTACAGGCAAAATTACCTTACCTGTGCTTTAAAGGTTAGCTGTTTCTACGGGGGGGAGTTTTGTACTCTCTCCCTTTTTTATCTTCCTTAAAAGTGGGGTCTCACTGAGTTAATAATGTATTCGACAGATATATTTCCTGTTATTAGATATTGACTATTCTGGGGTCAGATAAACTCGTAAGTGTCATTAACAAAGAGTGCTATACGATGGACTTGTGTATTGATAATTAAGATGATCCCAAATTCAATTTTGAGGTTATATATTTAAATCGCCTAGAAGCTTGGTTTGTTGACAATATGGGGGTATGTTTTTTTGGTAGATAAACACGCTACAGGCCATTGCTTTTCGAGTATATAATATATACTAATACATATATTAAAACATTTTATTAACATTTAGTTGAATTTGATGCTATACCTTTTGTTCCCACTTTGGGGTCTTTTTGATGTGAACAGAAGGAACAAAAGATGAAAAGTAAGATGATATATGTAGCTTTAGCAGGTGTTTTAGGTGTGTCGCCAGCGTTGTTTGCACAAGGCCATAAGCATAATGATTTTAACTTTACTGCACAGTCCATTGAGTCACTTAAGTTAACCTCCTTGGTGGCTGTGGACGATACTCAGTTTGTGTTCAATAATGACTTGTTGCGTGAAGATTGGGATAATTTCTTTGCACTGCATGCGCCTGTACTGGAAGATAAAAAAGAGCGTGTTTTGCACTGGGCAGGTTATACAAGTATCAACCCTAAAGTTATCTTAGCGTTGATTGAGCTGCAAAGTGGCTTACTTTCTGATCCTGACGCAGATATTAATAATGCTTTTGCAGGTTTATCGGACGAACACGGTTTTGATGCCCAGCTAGAAGATGTGGTAATGATGTTAAGTCAACGTTTTTATGCATATAAACAGTGGCAAGATAGCCAAGCCACCCCGGAAACATCAAAGTATGCGGGCGAGGAAATCACCAATAGAGTCAATACCAACAGCAGTACTGCAGCGACAAGCATTGGTCAGTGTTCTTAAAAAACAAGTATTAAGCAAAGATAATGTTAATTACGCTAAGAGCGATCTAACCGGCTTTTTAGCGACGTTTGAGCTTCTATTCCCTGATAGTCGCGCTCAGTTACAAAGATCCTCTAAAAGTGCACTACAAAGTAGCAATCAGCAGTTTGCCGCGGCTAGTTTTTCAATGAACTTACCATGGTCATCAGGTTATTATTGGTACAGCGGTGGGGCTCACTCTAATACTGGCTCTGGTTATCCATATTCATCGCTTGATTTTAATGATGGCTCTGGTGGTTGGGGCGCAAATACACCATATGTTCAAGCGGCGCATGGCGGTACTATCACACGTTTTTCGTCATGTAATATCCGCGTAACGCATTCGAGTGGATATTCAACCAACTATTATCATATGTCTAATCTGCAGTATAGTAGCGGTGATTTTGTGCAGCCAGGTGCATGGCTCGGTCGTTATGCGAACAATTATAACCAAGCACTATGTGAAGGGGGACAATCATCAGGTCCTCACGTGCATTTTACTTTGTTGTATAACGGCCAGCAGGTGTCATTACATAATCAATATATTAGTGGTCATCGTATTGATGTCGGCAATAGCAACTACGATGACAATTGTAATCGTTTCTACTTTGAGCGTAATGGTTACCGTACTTGTGCATGGGACCGTTTATATCGTTAATATAATTGATTTTACGTAATAATATAGTTGACCGCCTTTAACATAGTTATGGGCGGTTTTTTAGCTGTTGCTAGGCTAGATGATTGAATTTTATCCTCACAGGACATATTAATAAGCTACACCTGTTGATAGGACCTCGTAATGGTAAATGGATTATTAATATTTGCGCTGATTGCGTTTGTAGTTGTTTATTGGCGTTGGCCGGTTATTCAAAACCGCTTGTGGCAAAAAAAGTATCAAGATTATCGTTTAGATGAAAAGCAAAAAACATTATTGTTACGGTATATGCCTATCTATCAAAAAATGACGGATGCTGATCGGGAAAAATTAGAGCGTCATATTGTCTGGTTTCTAAATGAAAAACGCTTTATTGGTTGTGATGGTTTAATTCTAAACGAGAGTATGAAGTTAATAATTGCTGCGGATGCATGTGTGTTGGTGCTTAATAAACCATGGCCACTTTATCAAAATGTGAAAGAAATTTTGCTGTACCCAAGTGCCTATTACGCGCCGCAGACATCTCGTGATAGTGCCGGATTAGTAAGCTATCATAATACTGTTCGTCAAGGCGAGTCATGGCCTGGAGGGACTTTAGTTCTAAGCTGGCACGATGTGCTTGAAGGGAATCGCTTACCCAGTGACGGACATAATTTAGTGTTTCATGAATTTGCTCACCAACTTGATCAAGAAACAGGTAAAACCACAGGCACGCCTATATTAGCTAAAGAGGCAGATTATAAACAGTGGGGGCGTGTTTTTAGCCGCGCTTATAATCAGTTAAAAACTCATGTTGCGTATAATATGCCGCATGTTATTCATAGTTATGGTGCAACTAATGAAGCCGAATTTTTTGCCGTGATCACCGAAACTTTTCTCGAAAAGCCCAGTGAGCTGCGCCATTATGATCCTGAAATATACAGTTTATTGGTCGGCTATTATCAGTTTGATCCAATAAAATGGCATTAACCGCCAAATAACGACGCTTTATCAGATATCGCTGGTAACTTGCTGCCGTTTTTGTTGCAATCATGTTTATAAGATGAAAACCGCAATAAAAATAAGCGAGAAGGCGATGAAACAAATGCTTCATACAGCAATGGCTGTAGCTGTGTCACTGGCGCTATATGGTCAGGCTCAGGCACAAGATAATGATGACAAAAAATGGCAAGTGGATGCGCCACAAGGGCAATTTGTTGATGCTAATATTAGTGTCTCTCAAGGCACTTGGATGAATATCGATGTCAGTCCTGATGGCAAAACCATTGTGTTTGATTTGCTGGGCGATATTTACACTATGCCGATGGCTGGTGGCACTGCCACCCAACTGACCTCTGATATCGCATGGCAAATGCAACCGCGTTTTAGTCCTGATGGTAAACATATTGCGTTTACCTCTGATCAAGGTGGCGGCGATAATATCTGGTTGATGGATTTAAACGGTGAGAATCAAACCGCGGTAACCGATGAAACGTTTCGCTTATTGAACAGCCCCGCATGGAGTCCCGACGGCGACTATATTGTTGCTCGTAAGCATTTTACAGCGAGCCGTTCATTAGGCGCAGGTGAAGTATGGCTTTATCATAAAGCGGGTGGCAAAGGTGTACAACTCACTAAACGTGAGAATGATCAAAAAGATTTAGGTGAGCCGATGTTTTCACCTGATGGCCGATATGTTTATTTTTCACATGATGCAACGCCGGGTAAAACCTTTCATTATTCAAAAGATTCGGTTGCTGGCATTTATAAAATCAAGCGTTACGATCGCGAAACGGGTGAGATAGAAACGATTATTGATGGTATGGGCGGCGCGATTAGACCAACCCCGTCGCCAGACGGTAAGAAGCTTGCGTATATTAAACGAGATGATTTTCAAACTAGCCTCTACCTATATGACTTAACCAGCGGTAAGCATACTAAGCTATATGACAAGCTTGAACGTGATATGCAAGAGACTTGGGCTATTCATGGCGTGTATCCAACCATTGCATGGACACCAGATAATAACCAACTGGTATTTTGGGCTGGCGGTACTATTCATAAACTTGATGTGCAAGATGGCGATGTAGAAACCGTACCATTTGAAGTTAAAACCAGTAAGAAAATTCAACAAGCAGTGCGTTTTACACAAAATATTGATAGCGATGAATTTGCTGTAAAAATGTTGCGTAATGTACAGATTTCGCCGGATGGTGAAACAGCAATTTTTGAAGCGCTAGGACATATTTATAAACGCGATTTAGAGTCAGGAAAAATAAAGCGTTTAACTGAACAAAATGACCACTTTGAGTTGTTCCCGCAGTTTTCCCGTGATGGTAAAAAAATAGTCTATGTAACCTGGGATGATAACGAACAGGGGGCTGTTCGAGTTGTCTCTCCGCGTAGTGGTCGCGGTGATGATATTACCACAGAGCCAGGTAAATATGTTGAGCCAACATTTAGTCCTGATGGCAAAACGGTAGTGTACCGTAAAGCCTCAGGAGGCAGCATTTTAAACCCTGATTGGTCACTGCATCCGGGTATTTATGCAGTGAGTAGCAAAGGCGGGAAAGCTGAGTTAATTTCTAAAAGTGGTTATCAGCCGCAGTTTGCATCAGCTAATGATCGAGTTTTTGTGATGAGCCCATGGCCTAAGCCAACGCTAAGTGTGGTTGAACTTGATTCGAAAAAAATCACTAAGCTTTATGAGTCAGAGCATGCTACTGAGTTTAGAGTATCGCCTGATGGCAAGTACCTCGCTTTTGCTGAACGTTTTAAAGTGTTTGTTACGCCATTAGTGCAAAGTGGTAAAACCATTAATATTGGTCCTAAAGACAGCCAATTTCCGATTGAGCAGTTATCTGTTCGTGCCGGTGAGAATATCAGCTGGAGCGCCAGCAGCGATAAACTGTATTGGACGCTAGGCCCAGAGCTTTATCATGCAAGTTTGGCAGGTTTATTTGATATCAATAAAGCGGATGACGCTGACTTTAAAGTAAAAAGTGGCGATAACATTGGCTTTAGTAGCAAAATGGCTGAACCAAAAGGCATGATAGCTTTAACGGGCGCACGTATTATTACCATGAAAGGCGAGCAAGTCATTGAAAATGGTATACTATTAACCGATGGTAAACATATTAAAGCCGTTGGTACAGCTGTTGATATTAACATTCCAAAAGGCGCACAGGTAATTGATGTATCTGGCAAAACAATTATGCCAGGAATTGTTGATGCGCATGCGCATGGTTCACAAGGCAGCGATGAGATCATTCCTGAGCAAAATTGGAAAAACTTAGCGGGCCTATCGTTAGGCGTCACGACAATTCACGATCCATCAAACGATACAACAGAGATTTTTACAGCCAGCGAAATGCAAAAAGCGGGGACTATTGTAGGCCCACGTATTTTCTCAACCGGTACTATTTTATATGGTGCCAATATGCCAGGTTATACATCACACATTGATTCGTTAGATGATGCTAAATTTCACTTAGAGCGATTAAAGAAAGTTGGCGCGTTTAGTGTTAAATCATACAACCAACCACGACGTGAACAACGCCAACAAGTAATTGAAGCTGGCCGAGAGCTTGAAATGATGGTGGTGCCAGAAGGTGGTTCATTATTACAGCATAATTTAACGATGGTGGTTGATGGTCATACGGGCATTGAGCACTCAATTCCCGTGGCGAATATTTATGATGATATCAAGCAGCTTTGGTCACAAAGTGATGTAGGCTACACGCCAACACTTGGTGTGGCATATGGCGGCATCTGGGGAGAAAACTATTGGTATGATAAGACTGATGTGTGGAATCACCCGCGCTTAAGTAAATTTGTGCCAAAAAACCAATTATTACCACGTTCAATGCGCCGTGTTAAAGCACCCGATCACCACTATAATCACTTTAACAATGCACGGGTAGCAAAAGAGCTACAAGATTTAGGTGTTTTAGTGAATCTAGGTGCACATGGTCAGCGCGAAGGCCTTGCAGCGCACTGGGAGATTTGGATGTTTGCTCAAGGTGGTATGAGTCCACTGGAAGCTATTCGTGCGGCGACGCTTGATCCGGCCAAGTACATCGGCCTTGATCAGAATATCGGCTCATTGGAAGTCGGTAAACTTGCTGACCTAATGGTGATTGATGGTAATCCACTGACTAATATTCGTGATACAGATAAAGTTGATTATACGATGATCAACGGTCGGTTATTTGATGCCGCGACTATGAATGAAGTTGGCAAAAAAGCACGCGACAAATTGTACTTTGAAGATAAGTAATTATTAGTGTTATAACCAATCAAAAGCGGCTGAACAGCCGCTTTTTTTATATGCTACTTGCTATAAGTTGGCGTAATAATACTGGGTCTTGCAATAGTGTATTACTGGAGTGCGTCACTCTAGCCTGACAGATCATACCTTCTTTTAAGGTCATTAATAATTGTGCTAACTGTATGGTTTTTTCTAACTGACCTTTAAGTTGTTCTGTGTGTGAGAGTTTATCGAACAATAATTGTAAAACTGATTCTTTGTGTGCTTTGCAAAGCATCGCGATAGGGTGCTCGCTGTGTGGAAACTCCGCTGCGGTATTAATAAAAAAACAGCCATTAAAAGGTCCAAGCTCAGAGACTTTATTATCTATCCAAGCGGAGAGTGCGCTAAAAAGTGCATTAGCCACTTCGAAGGGGGTATTGCAGTTTTCTAATTGTTCATACAACCACTGATTAAAGCGCTGATCTCTGAGCTCTAAACACGCACAGATCAACTCATCTTTACTGACGAAATGATTATAAAGCGTTTTTTTTGCAACACCTGCTTCTTTAAGTATTTCATTAATGCCTACCGCATGGATCCCTCTTTGATAGAACGCACTGAGTGCGGTATTAATTATCTGGGTACGTTTATCCATGGTTGCTCCTAGTCAAAAAGTAAGCTTGACATAAGTAGACCGACTTGTCTATCATCTAAATGTAGACAAGTCGGTCTACCTCTAAAGGAAGTAATATTAATGAATGATGTATTTTACAAAGCCGTTATCGCGGGTATCTTTTCTGCACTGACACTTTCGGTATTAGCATATTTAGAAAGTTTAGGGAATTATGGTGTATGGCTTATGGCACCATTTGGCGCAACTGCGGTGCTGGTGTTTGGTGTACCAAAAAGCCCTTTAGCAAAAGCAAAAAATGTTATTGTAGGGCATTTCATCACTGCCGTGATAGGTTTGGCTTTTATTAGTTTTATAGGCGTGGATCCGATCAGTATTGCTATTGCGACTGGATTAGCTGTGACCGCAATGATGTTGACTAACACCATACATCCTGCAGCAGGGGCCAACCCTATTTTAATTATGGTCAGTGGTCAAAGTTGGGACTTTTTGATTATGCCAGTTCTTGTTGGTACCGTGTTTATTGTTATCTGTGGGTATATATCAGGGTGGTTGAATACAAAACTCAACGTTGTTGGCCATAAAAAAACCGCTTAAAAGCGGTTTTTTTATGCTACGAGTCTAAAGTTATTACACAACACCGCGAGGTAAGCGGCAATCGTGATCTTTTTTAGCTAGGTACACAATCCAAAACTCTTCGGCAGTGTAACCTTCTTCATTAGCTGTTGTTATAGTAAATGGTGCTTTTTTAACAGCTGCTTTAGCTGGCACTGCTGATTTAGTTTTAGTTTTCTTAGCAGGTGCTGCAGGTTGTGCAGACGTATCGCCTGAAGTTAGCTGCTCTGTTAATTCAGCAACTTCTGCAAGGCGCAAGTTTTTGCCGCCGTCGATGCTGTACCAACCAGGTTTGCTGGTGATTTCAGGTTTCTTACCATTGGCTGCTTGGTATGCTGCTTCAAAGGCATTTAATACTTCTGTTTTGTCTAGTTTGCTCATCAGAGGCCCTATACGTTGTAAACACAGATTGAGAATATTTATTTATACCTATTTTTGACTTACTTTTCAATTTTTTGCGATTTTCCTTCCATTTTAGCCCTATAAACGCCAAAATTTGCACAAAATTTAACGCTAATCTGGAATAAAAAAATGCAGCGCAGAGAATTTAACCAATTACTAAATACCATTTTAAGACCTGATTCTATTCAAGACTTTTGCCCAAATGGGCTACAAGTCGAAGGACGTGAACAGATAAAAAAAATTGTTACAGGTGTCACTGCCAGTCAAGCATTAATCGATGCTGCAATTGCGCATGGCGCAGACACAATATTAGTTCATCATGGTTATTTCTGGAAAGGTGAAGCGCAACCTATTACCGGTATGAAAAAGCGTCGCATAGCTGCGTTACTTAATCATGATATCAATTTATTTGCCTATCATTTACCTCTTGATGTGCATCCATCAATCGGTAATAACGCGCAATTAGCACAGCTACTTGATTTAGAAATACTCGATGGTTTGGAGCCTGTAGCAAATAGTGTCGCAGTCAAAGGGCGTTTAAAAATCCCAATGAGTGGTGAGCAATTTGCACAAAAAATATTAACAGTGCTTGCTCGTGAACCTTTAGTGAGTCTAGTGCGTGATGAGCTAATTGAGACCATCGCTTGGTGTACTGGAGGTGGTCAAGGTTATATTGATTTGGCTGCTAGCCAGGGGATTGATGCCTATTTAACAGGCGAGGCTTCAGAGCAGACCATTCACAGTTCGCGTGAGCAAAAGATCGATTTTTTTGCCGCAGGCCATCACGCCACCGAACGCTATGGCATAAAAGCGCTCGGTGAGTTATTGGCTGAGCAACATGGTTTTGATGTAACCTTCATTGATATAGACAACCCAGTTTGAGTTGCCAGCTAATTCACTTTAAGTGAGTTAGACCTTAAAGCGCTTCTGGATCAATCCAGCGGCGCACACTTATCAAAAACATGCCTATTCTTTCATGCCAATCACGGGTCACCGCTAATAGCACATCAGCACTTGGAATATACTGTTTATGGGTAGGCCATTCGCTAAAGTCATGAAAGTCAGTGGCGGCTGGAATAACATCAACGCCTTGGCTATTAAATAGATCTTTTGCTCGTGCCATGTGACTTGCCGAAGTTACCAGTGCAACTTTAAAATCAACTAGAGCAGGTGCTAAAAGCCGTGCTTCATCGGCGGTATCCATAGCCGTAGGATTTTGTTTAATACGCTGCGCATCAATACCTAAACTTATCGCGGTTTGTTGCATCAAACTACTGTTGGTCACTTTATTGTAACCGCCACCTGAAACAATGAGTTGAGCTTGTGGGTACACATATGCTAAGCGCATACCTTCGATTAGGCGGCTTTTAGCACAATTACCAAGTTGGCTATTGGCGTTAAGTTTTGGGTTAGGATTTATATCACAACCAAGTACCACTATTTTATCGAGTATCGGCTGTTTATTTGTATCAAAAACATACTTTAACTGTGAATTTGGAGCAATTATTTTTTGACCAATAAAAGGGGTACTGATCAGCAATAAACTGGTAATTGCGATTAAACCAATAAATATGCTGACTTTCTTGGTACGCAGTGCGATTAATAAGCAAACAAAGCACAGTAGAGCAAACAGAGGCAATGGCATTAGCATTGCACCGAGGATTTTTTTCAGTTCAAACATCACAGTAGCACACATAAAGGGGTTTTCTGTATGCTACTGGGTTAAACCTATTTTATCGACCGTTATTTAACTTACAGGTATTTAAAAAGTGGCGATACACTGGGTTATCTTTCATATTCTTTTTCATGGCTAAATACATTGGACGGGTTAATCCCAGCGCGCCTAATGGAATCGACTTAATGAGTCCTTGGCTTTCATATGGTGTTACTAACCAATCCGGTAATGCTGCAACCCCCATTCCGGCACTGACAAGCTGAAAAATGAGCAAGCCCTGATCTACGGTTTTCAAGGTGCCATCAAAACGTGCATTTTGAATAAAATGTTTGAAGATATCCTGACGCTCTCGTGGAATAGGGTATGAAATAATCGTCTCGTTTTTCAAATCAAGCGCCGTTACATAGGCTTTTTTCGCTAGTTCATGATCTGGGGCAACAATTAATTTAAGCTTAAAATCAAATAAATGTGCGTATTCAAGTTTATCTGGTTCACGAATGTCTGAAGTGAGTACTAAATCTAATTCATCACTGAGCAGCTCAGGAATAGCGTCATAACTAAAGCCGCGCTCATAATCAACTTTGATATCAGGCCAAAAGTTATTGAATTCTTTAATTGTTGGTAATAACCAATGAAAACAAGCATGGCATTCAACACTGAGTCGTAATTGTGAAATTGGTTGATTAAGACTTTCTTTTAAACGGCATTTGGTTGCTTCAACACGCGGGAGTACTTCGCTGGCAAGTTCAAGTAATAGCATACCTTGTGGGGTAAAGCGCACCGGTTGAGTTTTACGTTCAAATAGTTGGCAATCAAGCTTGTTTTCTAAATCTTTGATTTGATGAGATAAAGCGGATTGAGTCAAAAATAATTCGCGCGCAGTATTTACCAAAGAACCGGTTTCTTTCAAGGTTGCGATGGTCTTTAAGTGTTTTACATCAATCATCTTTAATAATTCTCATGGTAAAGGTGAGTTTAACTCAGATTACAGCCATAATACGCCTTAAATTAAGATGCATCAACGTCTAGATGGCTATAAACCCCGTTTTTTTACGTGAAATTTACAAGTCTACTATAGCATCATATTTGACAGCGATGTCATTGTGTTTTTTGAGTTTGCAAAAAATCATTTCCATGAATTTACCTCAAGTTGAAACTGAGGAAGCATCAATTGTTTGATGTCAGGTATAGGTTTATGGTTTTAGCTATCTAAACAGCTGGAAGGGAATTTCAACATGGCACAATTACATAACTTAGGTTTTCCTCGCATAGGTAGAAAGCGTGAACTAAAATTTGCAGTAGAATCATACTGGGCTGGTAAAATCAGCCAAGAGCAGTTGCTTGATCAAGGTAAGACGATCCGGGCAGAAAATTGGGCTCTTCAAGCAGATGCTGGGATTGATTTATTACCGGTAGGTGACTTTGCTTGGTATGACCATGTGTTATCTACCTCTTTATTGATTGGCGCAGTGCCCAAGCGTCATCAAAAAGCGGATGGTAGCATTGATCTTGATACATTATTTCGTATTGGGCGTGGTCGTGCACCAAGCGGTTGTTCATGTGCAGCAAGCGAAATGACAAAGTGGTTTAATACTAATTATCATTACATAGTTCCAGAGCTAACTCATGATCAGCAGTTTCAACTAACTTGCACTGAGTTATTCGAGCAAGTTACTCAAGCACAAGCATTGGGGCACAATGCAAAAGTAGTATTGGTCGGCCCCGTCACTTATCTTTACTTAGCAAAATGTGCTGGTGAGGAGTTTGATAAACTTAGCTTACTTGAAAAACTATTAGCTGTTTATCAACACGTGTTCGCTAAATTAGCGCAGCAAGGGATTGAATGGGTACAGGTTGATGAGCCTATATTAGGTTTAGAGCTGACTGAAGATTATCAAGAGGCATTAAAAACAAGCTTTCGTGCACTTGCAGGTCAAGGCGTGAAGTTGTTACTTGCTAGTTATTTTGACTCAGTCACTGCCTACTTTGATGATATTGCAGGTTACCCTGTTGATGGCGTACATTTTGATTGTGTTGCAACAAATGTTGATGTTGCAAAACTAGATATATTATTAAGTACAGATCAAGTTTTATCATTAGGCGTAGTAAATGGCCGTAATATTTGGCGTACTGATTTAGAGGCTGTATTTAATAGCATAAAAGACATTGCGCTAAAGCGCGGTGATAATCTATGGCTTGCCCCATCTTGTTCTTTACTGCATACACCGGTTGATTTAGAGCAAGAAGAAAAGCTCGATGATGAACTTTGTTCATGGCTTGCATTTGCAAAACAAAAAGGCCAAGAGCTGTCATTATTAAAAGCCGCGCTTGAAAGCAATGATATCAGTGAGCTCGTTGCTTATTCAGCACCTATTAAAGCACGCTTAACCTCTACTCGTGTAAATAATACAGCTGTACAACAGCGTGTAACTGCACTCACCGCAAAAGACGGTAAGCGTAATCATGCATTTGCTCAACGTATTGAAAAACAACATGCAGCACTTAATTTACCGCTACTGCCGACCACCACGATAGGATCATTTCCACAAACTCAAGTAATTCGTCAAGCACGCCGTGATTATAAAGCCGGTGAATTATCTGCGGATGATTATCAAAGGCAAATGAAAGCAGAAATTCGCTACGCTGTTGAAGAGCAAGAGGCGCTTGATTTAGATGTGTTAGTGCACGGCGAAGCGGAGCGTAATGACATGGTTGAATACTTTGCTGAACTATTAGAAGGCTTTGCTTTTACCCAGTTTGGTTGGGTGCAAAGCTACGGCTCGCGATGTGTAAAACCACCTGTAATTTGGGGGGATGTATCACGTGAAAAAGCGATGACGGTTCAGTGGACAAAATACGCACAGTCGCTGACGAGTAAGAAAATGAAAGGCATGCTAACAGGTCCTGTAACTATTCTGTTTTGGTCATTCATTCGTGATGATTTAGACAAACCCACCATCGCTAATCAAATTGCACTTGCGTTACGTGATGAAGTGGTCGATTTACAAAATGCCGGTATTGATATTATTCAAATTGATGAACCTGCATTTCGTGAAGGTATGCCGCTTAAATGTAGCCAATGGCAAGCATATTTAGAATGGGCAGCGTATGCATTTAGGGTCTCAGCAAGCGGTGTGAAAGATGAAACACAAATTCATACTCACATGTGTTACGCCGAATTTAACGGTATTATTGCCGCGATTGCAGATATGGATGCCGATGTGATCACCATTGAAACCTCACGTTCTAACATGGAACTACTTGAAGCATTTGAGAATTTTGATTATCCAAATGATATTGGTCCAGGTGTATATGATATTCACACTCCGAATGTACCGGATATTGCATGGATGAAAACGTTGATCCATAAAGCCGCACGAAAAATACCGGTTGCGCGTTTATGGGTAAACCCGGACTGTGGTTTGAAAACCCGTGGTTGGCAAGAAACGCGACAAGCTCTTGATAATATGGTTAAAGCAACCAAAGAGCTGCGTGAGGAGCTGAAGTAAGAACATCCCCTACGATGTAAAGCCCTAACAAAACTTAGTTAGGGCTTTTTTTGTTGCTCTGATTTGAGTTCATCTTCATCGGTTGGTTTTTTAAAATCCATTTTTGCTGAGTGTTTGATCAGCAAAATATTACCGATAATGATTGCCAACACTAAGATGATGATGAGTATATGCCAAATTTGCATGGTGATCTCTAATGAGTCATTTATAAGTACTTAGTGTAGCAAAGATTTCTAGGGTTAAAAACGTCTAGAAAACGACAGCGAAATAAAATCAAGACCTGGGTTTGGTCTTTTAAACCCTGCATTTGAATAGTGTAAATAACGCACCGCAGCTTTGGTTTTTCCAAAATCAGCAACAAAGCCTAGTCGGTCTTCAAACTGGTAGTGGGTACTCACATTTTTGCCGGCGAAGTGAGTGTCATTTACTAATGAAATTCCTATGCCGGCTTCGAAATACAGAGGAATACCGCGCACTGAGCTGATCAGATGTTGAAATACCGGGGACATTGCAAGGACAACATTTGTCTGATGGCTATTATCTGCGCCGTATTCCCAAATATTAATACTTGATTCTAAGTAAATATGGGTATTTTCAATTAATGATTGTAGTGCTGGAGCATGGTATTGGTATGCCAGTTTTAAACCTTTAACATCACCTTCCCCCTGAATGTAATCAATGGCATAGCCATGAGGAGAAAGTGTATAGGGCGCGCCATAAGATAGTCTGCTGAACATGGAAATAGATAATAAAATCAATACAGTTAATGTTTTAAATAACATGGTAAAGCTCTTTAGATGAAAACGTTATTTACAAAATAAGGGCGTGGGGGAGGCTAATTCAAGTGGCATAAATTCACAGACTCTGTGTGTTATTACATGAGCTTAGCTAACAATATGAAATAAAAAGATTAAATCAATTGATGCCGTGTTGGCACTAATAAGGTGCTATTTTGAGGCTTTTTAATCTCTTATGAACAGCGTAAATTACGCTACAAGATTTACTTAGGACTTATCAACAATGATTTCACTTGGTCGTTATTTATTATTAATCGCGCTAGTTTTTAGTGCTTCCTTGTTTGCGCAAACACAACAGTCACCTAATCAGTTATTAACTCAGGTAGGCGATCAGCTGTTTAGTGAAATTGGCAAAATAAACAGCCAAGGCACAGCGAGCAAAAGTGACATGGCACACATTGTTGATCAGTATTTAATGCCTAATATAGATGTTAAATTTGTTTCCTATAAATTATTAGGTAAGCACATTAAAGGTATCGATCGCCAACAAGCGACTGCATTTATAAGTGCAGTGGAGCATTACTTAACCACTACCTATGCTAGTGCATTAATGAAATATACCGGGCAAGAAATAAAATTCGAAGAAAGTAACGATGCTGCAGAGAGCGAGTTTGCCACGGTTAAGACGCAAATTATTGCAGATAATGCGCCAACGATTGACTTACACTTTAAGCTTCGCCAAGGCAAAGATGGTAGCTGGAAAGTATATGATATTGTCGCTGAAGGTATTTCGTTACTCAGTGCAAAGCAAAAAGAAGTTATTCAACGAATTTCAGAAGTTGGCCTTGACCAAGTGACAGCTGAGCTTAACAGTAAGTAATCATTTCCAAGTAAGTCTCCAACCTAAAGCACCGTGCAGTGTTAACTGCATGGTGCTTTGTTATTTTCTTTTAAAATCACACGGTTTGGCTATAGCGTGTGGTTTTGGGTATGCTAGAATAAGCGCTTACATACCCACTGGTATCACTAATTTACTGGGGTACTTAAAATTATATTAAGCGCAGTGTCAGTTTGTAGTTGTTAAACTCTTTTACTGACCTTTGTACCGAGCAAGATAGACACTGGAGTTGTGTTTTTTTAATGGAAAATGTACTTATTTGGCCTAAAGAATACCCGTTATTAGTCAAAGGACTTATTGAGCAAAACGGTGCATTTATTTTAGACGCTTTAGAAGCATGGCCGGCTTGTCGCTCGACTGAAGAAGACAATGGCGTGTGTACCACTGTGCTACCGCCTATCTATTATTTAACCTGGTTAACTCCCCTTGAGCCATTTGAAGAGTGTTTTTTCCAACATATCTGTGAATATGATGAAGCCGCTCAACAGTATATTTCGGCAGCTAAAGATTACTATTTTGATAACGAGTATAGCCCAGAGAGTTTAGTGCTATTACTTTGCCAACGCCTTGAAAAATATGCAGCTGTAGCGTCACAAACAACGATAGAAACACCCGTTACGTTATTATCTCAGTTATTCTCAAAACGCTATTTTACAATCATCGAGTATGCGCTCAATGCGGGCAGTAAAATGAGTGCTGAAGATGCCTTGGCACTGTGGAAAGAAGTTGATTTTCGTGAACGTTTTAGCACCTTTATACCTGACTCAATCGATGACGTTAATGCGTTAAGTGAATTAGCGGCGAAAAAAGTTGCTGGCGGAAAGGATTATTTCACCTTATTAACCCAAGTATCACCAGATGTTGACTCAGTGGTGCTATTAGAACAAGCACTGTTGGCGCATTTGCGTTTTGACACAGCTAAACAAACGATGGCGATGCGTTTTATAGAGCAAGGTGCAACAGGCACGTTGGCGGATGAAAATGGTAAAACGGCCTTTATGTGGGCAGTTGAAAAAGGGTTTGTTAATTTAGTACAAACCTTATTAGATAAACAAGATAAAAAACAACGTGATGCCCTTGGTAACAGTGCTTTACATTATGCGGTACTAGCAAAAAATGAACCTTTGATGGTGCTATTATTGAAGTCTGGCTATGACTTTCGTGTTCGTAACTGTGATGGCTTAAGTTGTTATCGTTTAGCAGTGAGTGTTAAAGCCAGTCAGTTAGTGAAATGCTTAGAGCGTGATTTTGGTATTAAAGAATTATCGCCGGATGGACAATTTTCGCGGATCAAAAAAGTCCACGCCTTACATGCCATCGTGACTTTATTGTTGCCGCTACAGTTGTTTTTCTTTTTTGATGATTCGATTGCAATTAAAAGTGAACTGACGCTTTGCTTAACCATGTTGGCAATTGTCTGCTTCTTTTTTGCAATTAGTTTGAAGCGCTGCGCTTTATACCCTCATATTAAACACCCATGGGGGTTATTTGTACTGCGTTGTTGCTCATTGATCAGTTTAGTTGGGCAGCTAGGCTTAGCAAGTATTGTTGCATTGGCAACGTTAAGTGAAGTTGTTTAAGCTTCTTGCATGTACCGTAGACAAAAACGCGCTAATTAAGCGCGTTTTTTAGTTGTTATACCAATCGTGTTAAGTTACTGACCATTTAGCTCGCTAGAATGGTTAAATATTTAAGTCGTTTGGTATTAACTTTAGTCTTTTTTATTAAATTCATGAGCCGCTTTTTCTGTTGCTAACTCATCTTTTAGTTTTTGAATTTTTAGCCCCAGCTCTTGACCTCGGTGACGTGCATAATAAGTACAGCCAATAAACATCATACTGGCGAACAGCAGCTCTAAAACGACCCATATTAGTTGTTCTTGTGCGACCCACAGTAGGGTAAAACCGTGAATAAAATAGAACATAACAATAAAGTTTGCCCATGCATACGTATAAGGTTTATCTTGAATGATGCCTTTTAGCGGCAGTAAAAGCGGTAAAATATACACAACAAAAATAAATCCATTGCTATGACCTTCTCTAGGCTCTAATAAAAACAACCAAAGTGGCATCAGCAGTAACAAGCCAATATAGCCAATTATTGCAATACGTTGAAAACGGATAGTAATAGCCTTTTTCGGTGTGAGTTGTGGGTTTAAATCGCTGTGCGATGTCATTGTAATTTTCTCGTGATTTTAACTAAGCGTTGGCCAACGCTTTGGCAAATTTTAATTTCGTCTTTACTTAATTGCGCGCTATTTTGTGCACCAGCAACATGGCTTGCACCATAGGGAGTGCCACCGGTTTGTGTGGCAAGTAACTCAGGTACTTCATACGGCACACCCATTAACAGCATACCGTGGTGTAATAACGGCAGTGACAAATTAAGCAACGTTGCTTCATTGCCACCATGCATGCTACTTGATGATGAGAATACACAGGCTGGTTTATCTATTAATTGCCCTTTTAACCATAAGTCGCTGGTGGTTTCCCAAAAAGCTTTGGCTTGTGAGGCCATCATACCAAAGCGAGTAGGGGTGCCAAATGCTAACCCATCACACTGGATTAAGTCATCTTTGCTGATCACAATATCGTGAGGTTCTCTAGCTACAAAGGTTCTTAGCAGTGCAGTACCGCCTTGGCATTCAATCGACTCTGCAATTTCATGTGCCATGGCTGCAACAGAGCCGTGACTTGAATGATACAACACAACAATAGTGACGCTCATTAAAGTACGCTTAGTACGTTTTCTGGTGGGCGACCCAGTGCGGCTTTATTGTTATTTACAACAATAGGGCGCTCAATTAATTTTGGATTGCTAACCATGGCTGTAATGAGTGCGTTTTCATCATGCTCATTTTTAAGGTCTAACTCTTTGTAAATATCTTCTTTAGTACGCATTAGTTCACGTACTGAAGAAAACCCTAGCTGTTTAACTAAGATGCTGATTTGCGCATGATTCAGTGGGGTTTTTAAGTATTCGATTATCTCTGGCTGAATCGATTTTTGCTCAAGTAGAGCTAATGTTTCACGCGATTTTGAACAACGTGGATTATGAAAAATAGTAACAGACATAGTAACAATCCAATTAGATAAAGTAAGGCTATTTTAGGCCAAGCAGCACCAGACTTAAAGCCTTGCGAGCTCTTTTTGCATTTGGCGGTATTGCGTTAACAATGCTTTGAGACGTTGTTGTTTAATTAGCTCTTGTGGTTCTACAAAGTTGAGTGCTTTTTGTACTTCGTCAGCGGCTTTTAAGTAGGCGCCGTATTGTGCAAGAACGTCGGCATTTGCTTCATGATAAGCGGCTAAGTTATCTTGCTTTTTATAGGCATCTGCAAGAAGTTGCATGCCTAAATTATGTTCAGGCTTTTCGAGTAAAAATGATTTTAATATTTGCACTGCAACATCGTATTGCTCAGCTTCAAGTGCAGCATTGGCATAGTTTAAGGTAATAACTTGATTGTTAGGACGGTTTTCATGCAACGCGGCTAAAAACTTTACTGCTTCGGCGGCTTTATTCTGAGCTATCAATAGATCAGTATGCGTATCAATATAGAATAAATTTTTAGGATCAGACTTTAAAAGTTCGTCTAAAATAGGCGCCGCTTCATCGAGCTTTTTTTGATCCAATAAACTAATACCCAAGCCATAATTAAGCGCTGTTTTATTATAAAAACTGTTTTCACGTATGAGCTTTCTAAAGAAATTTTCAGCCGCTTCTGGTGTTTGGTGGTAGCGAGCAATCACGCGGCTTTTGGCAAGGTTAAATTCTAAGCTATCCGGAAGTTGACGTTTTTCAAATTGCTGTGCACGTAAGCGCACATCAGACACGCGGCTCTCAGGTAATGGGTGAGTCAGCAAAAAGGCTGGTGGTTTGTATTTATAACGAATTTGCGCAGCAAGTTTAGTTAAGAATTCACTGGATGCGTAAGGATCAAATCCTGCATTATTGAGTGTTTGCATACCAATGCGGTCGGCTTCTTGCTCAGCTGAGCGGCTATGAGTGAGTTGACTAAATGCGCTTTGTGTTTGACTGGCTGAGATAATCGCGATACCGGCATCAGGAGACACAACGGTTGCTAAAATACCGGCAATCATACCGGCGATAGTGAGTGCGCTGTTATCTTGTTGTTGTTGCATGCGACGTGCAAGGTGGCGCTGGGTAACGTGGGCAATTTCGTGACCAAGTACTGAGGCAAACTGACTTTCGTTATCGGATTGCGCAATTAAACCGGTGTGCACCCCAACATGGCCACCATAAAAAGCAAATGCGTTGATTTCCGGATTGTTGATCCAAAAAAATGAAAACGGAAAGCGTACATCATTGGCATTGGCAACTAGCTTGCGGCCAATTGTCGTTAAATATTCATCAAGCACAGGATCATTAACAACCGGTGATGAGCCACGAATTTGCATCATCATCACCTTTCCGATAGCTTGTTCTTTTTCAAGCGGCAAAGCTTGTAATGCTGAAGTACCAAGATCTGGCAATGTAAAATTGGTTTGTGCCTTTAATGGCTCACTTACCAGCACACTAAATGTTAAAAGTGTACTGAATAATGTAATAAAGGCTGATTTAAGCTGCATTTTATTCCTTGTTATGGTTTTCACCTAGCATGAGTTTAGCAATGTCGATTTCGTCACTGCATGCTCTGCTATCTCGTTCGCACAATTGATACAATTCTTTGATTGTGACCCCATCTAGCTTTACAACGTTCAATTCTCGCTGTAAAAAACTAATGATTTTATGTACTACCTTGTGTGCATGGAGAATAAGCGCCTTATCTGCTTTGTCACCACGTTCAAAGTAAAAACCAATAAACTTATGTAATTGGTTAATCCGGATCAAACTTTTCATTGACACTGGATCCCACTCGTTAAACTCCATAAAGCGGTTATCTTTAACGTATTTATCTATTGTAACGTCTTTTGCGTAGGGTTGTGCCCATAATTCAAAGCCTCGGTCGGTGAACACTTGATGCAACGCAATTCTTGGCTTATTTTCACAGTGGATCTCCCCAAGAGTGTCTTCATGACCTCCTAGTAAATCGAGATTCCAATTGCGCCTATCAATTATTTTTTTCACGGCATTATCAAAACCGTGTTCTAATATCCCCTCCGACTCGCTCACTGAAGAGGCGACAAGGTGATAGAAGGGTGGGAGTTCACCCCAATTTATTTGTTTTTTATACCAGTTAATTTCTTTAAGAGTTGGATTACTGGGTAGTTGCGCTTTATTATGCGTGCCAGACATTAACTTATCCTTACTACAAACTATGCTACAAGGATAAACTATTGCGATGCGTGTTTTAAGAAAAAGTTACATTTGTTATTAATAGTACTGATAAAGACCGTATTATTCATTTTTATAGGGTAGATAATTGGTTATGCTAGAGCAAGACTTGCGCGGATTTAAATGCCCGCAGCAATTTATCCAGTTTAAGTTGGCTTTGCGCCAAGCTTTAGCTGCGGCGCAATCGATAAGATTTACACTTTTGGCAGACCAATCTACCAAAGATATGGAGCGCTTTTTGCAAAAAAATCATTATCAGTACAAATTAGAGCAACAACGTGGATTGTTAATCGTGGAGCTAAATCGTGTTTGAATATGTAAAAATGTGGTACGAAAGGAAGTTTTCAGATCCGCATTCAGTGACCTTATTGTTTTTATTACTCGCTTTAATGGCGATGTTTTATTTCTTTGGTGCACTTATTGTACCTGTGCTGATTGCTTTAGTGATTGCTTATCTGCTTGATTGGCCGGTTGCGCATTTAGAGGGTTTTGGCTTACATCGCTTTACTGCCACTATTATAGTGATGTTGATTTTTTCAGGGTTGATGCTGACCTTAGTGATCGGCATGGGCCCAATACTGTGGCAGCAAGCTAGTAATTTAGTGCAAGAAAGCCCGCACATGATAGAGCAGGGAAAATCTTTTTTACTGCACTTGCCTGAGCAATACCCCAGTTTAATTAATGCAGAGCAAGTACAATCAGTGGTCAGCAGTGTTGAAGCCAAAGCAATTGAGTTTGGCCAAGTATTATTATCGGTCTCGTTGACATCATTAAAAGATGTAGTGGCGTGGTTGATCTATCTTATTTTAGTACCATTACTGGTATTCTTTATGCTCAAAGATAAGCTGGAGTTGATCAGAAGTGCAGAAAAACTCGTTCCAAAACAAAGACGCTTAATCTTGCAGGTATGGCACGAAATGAACCAACAGATCATGAATTATATTCGTGGTAAGGTGTTTGAAATTTTGATTGTAGGCTCAGTATCGTTTATCGCGTTCACTATTTTTGATTTACGTTATGCAGCGCTATTGGGCGTATTAGTGGGTTTATCAGTATTGATCCCTTTTGTGGGTGCGGCACTTGTTACCATACCGGTTGCGGCCGTGGCATTATTTCAATTTGGTTTAGAAACCCAGTTTTGGACCATACTGATCATCTACGGCATTATTCAAGCATTAGATGGTAATGTGCTGGTGCCGTTACTATTTTCTGAAGCGGTTGATCTGAACCCGGTATTTATTATTGTTGCGGTACTGTTTTTTGGTGGCTTATGGGGTTTTTGGGGCGTGTTTTTTGCAATTCCACTAGCGTCATTGGTAAAAGCCTTACTCAATGCTTGGTCAACGAAACAAGAAGAACAACTGATTGAGCATAGCTAACACGAACTTTGTTTAATTAGCTTTATACCTAAATCACCTGAAGATTTAGGTATTTTGGGTATAGTATCAAATGGTATAGAAAACGCACTTGAGAGACTAATTGATTCTTACGCGACCCATTAATTTTATGTAGAATGGGTTATAAGATATATCTTTTAGTAATATGGTGCGTTTTTTAATGTCTGATTTAATATTACCTACTGACTCATCGTCACAAATTTACCTTGATGCAAACGCAACAACACCGGTGCTACCTTGTATTGCAGAGGTTGTTTCGCATACTATGCAAATCTGCTTTGGTAACCCTTCTTCTTCACACATTACCGGTATTCAAGCTAAACACTTATTAGAGCAAACACGTCAAAAAGCCCGTGATGTGATAGGTGCACAACAGGGGGATATTTTATTCACTTCTGGGGCTACCGAAGGAATTCAAACAGCTGTCGTGTCTACGCTCATAGCAGCTAAAGAGCATGCTAAACCAAACCCAGTATTACTGTATGGCGCGACTGAACATAAAGCAGTACCTAATACATTAATACATTGGAATGCCGTATTGGGTATAAACGCAACCGTGCTTGCGATCCCGGTATCGAGTGATGGCCTTTTAGATTTAGATTTTATTGCTCAACACGCTGGTGATGCACTGATGATTTGTACCATGGCAGTTAACAATGAAACCGGTGTTTATCAAGATTTAAAAGCGATTGAAAAGGTAATACGAGCACATAACACGGAAGTTGCGTGGATGGTGGATTGCGTACAAGCGCTAGGGAAAACCGCATTAGCCCTTAGTGATACAACGATTGACTACGCGCCATTTTCAGGCCATAAACTTTACGCACCGAAAGGTATAGGCGTGTTGTATATTCGTCAAGGCAGTGCCTATACGCCATTTATTGCCGGTGGTGGTCAAGAAAGTGGCATGCGCTCCGGTACTGAAAACCTGCCAGGCATCGCAGGTCTTAACAAACTGTTTTGTTTATTGCTGGATAAAACAAACGATACGTTTAAATCAATCGATGTGTTAAACGGCTATCGTGAACAATTACATCAGGCTTTAGTGGATACCTTTGGTAATATAACCTTTAATCATACTTTTGCATTGTCAGTACCAACAACGTTAAATTTTGCTGTTGATGAACTCAGTAGTAAAGAAGTGATGGATTTGTTCGATGCGGCAGGTATTCGTATCAGTGGTGGCTCAGCCTGTAGCTCTGGCGCAAATCGTAGTTTTGTGTTAGATGCCATGGGCGTGAGTGATTGGCGTAGTGAAAATGCAATACGTTTATCATTTGGACCGGCGACAACACAGGCTGAAATAACCACTGCCTGTGCGCGTATTCGTTCACTTAAACCAATATTACAAGCTAATTGTTTGGTGGTTTCAGATTCGTCATCACCACAGCAAGAAGCGTGTGCATTAGGGTTAACACAATTTAGACATCAAGGTGCGTGTTGTTGGTTGTATGTCAGTCAAGATAAACAAGCAGTGATCATTGACCCAATTATTGAGCTTATCCCGCGGCTTGAAAAAATAGTACACACACAAAATTTAGCGGTAGCAGCCATTTTAGACACACATGCCCATCAAGAGCGATGCTGTGCGACTACATTGTTGGCTCAGGCCTTAAAATTCAGTTTGCATGACGAGCATGAATTAGGGTGGCCAGTGCAGCAAACGAGTATTGCATTACCTGAATGCACCATTGAGCGTTTAGCAACACCCGGGCACAGCCAAGATAGTGTTAGTTATTTATTGCGGTGTAACAACTCTCAACAAGTGCTATTTTGCTTTTGCGGTGATTTGCTGCTGCCTGCTGGGCTTGGTAATACTGCAATTGACGGTGGGGATGCGTTAGCTATGGCACACTCATTACGTCAACTATCAACATGCTTAGCAGAGTCGACAGTTATTTGTTCTGGTCATGACTACCAGCAATGTTTTGCTATTAATTGGCAAGTTCAACAGCAGCAAACGCCGTTATTGCATGCATTATTGAACAATGAACTAAGTGATACTGAATTTGCTAACAACAAGCAGCGCAGCGATGAAGACAATTTATGTAAATTTGCAACTTTGTGTGGTTATGCTGACAGTTTAAAATACAGTAGAGCTTACGAACTGAACGCCGTGCAAGCAAAAGATATGTTAACTGCAAGCGATGTCTATTTAATTGATACCCGTGAACCATATGAACATGGGGCAAACAATATTCCTCAGTTATTTGCAGTTAGCCCTGCGCGAGTGATGAATATTCCGCTAAGTAGAATGGCAAATGCATTAGTGGACAGGCAATTGAACCCACAGGGTAAATATATTTTACTTTGTCGCAGTGGTAATCGTTCAAAACAAGCGGCAACTAACTTATCTCAGCTTGGCTTTACTGACGTGTATAATCTCAGCGGTGGAATGGCACTGTTATAATAACAGGGCAGAAGACTGGCAATTGACTGATAATAAATAAGGCGCTTTTAGCGCCTTATTTATTATCAGTCAAGGCTGTAGCTACTGTTTAGGCCCTGAACTTTCACGGATCACAATTGATGGTGTAAATGATGTGATGATGTCTTTATCTTGGTTACGAGCACCGCGAGTTTTGGTAAATAATAACCGTGCTGCATGTTGAGAGATAACATCGTTTGCTTGATGAGCGGTAGTTAACTTTGGCCATGTCTGACGAGAGAAAGGAGAATCCTCAAAGCCAGTAATAGATAACTGTTCAGGAATAGCAATACCCATTAAGCGTGATGCAAATAGGGCGCCAGCGGCCATTTCATCGTTGCCACCTAATATAGCGGTTATAGCCAAGGTGTTATTCTCGGCTAACAAGTGCTTTGCACCTTCAACACCCGACTCAAACGAATATTTACCATCGTAAATAAAGCGTTTATCAAATTCTTTATGATTATCTGCCAGCGCTGCTTTATAACCTTCAAGGCGTTCAGACGTCGATTTATGTTCTTTATCGCCACAGATAAAGCCAATATTTTCATGTCCATGAGTTAAAAGGTGAGTGGTGATCTCATACGCGGCTTTATAATCGTTAACATAAATACAGGTGTCTTGATCATCATCTGATGGTCGCCCAGATAACACCCTAACGTAATGAATATTTAACTCATCGAGTAAATTGGTGATGCTACTTTGCTCTGATAATGGCGGTGTAAGCACAAGCCCAGCTAAGCGAGAGCGCTTTATCATGGTGATAAATTCATCTTTCATGTTTGCATCTGTATAAGTGCATGGATGGATCACCAATTCATAGCCTTCGTCTTTACAGCGAGAAAGCACACCATTTTGCATATCAATCACATAATACGCATTAGGATTGTCATAAACTAAGCCTACCGTAAATGATGACGTGCCAGCTAGGTTTCGTGCTGCAAGATTTGGCTGATAGTTCAGCTCTTTTACAGCATCCATGACTGTATCGTAAGTTTTTTTACGAACAGATGGTTCTTTATTTATTACCCGTGAAACCGTTTTCATCGAAACCCCGGCGAGCCTCGCTACATCATTTATAGTTACTTTCATAGAGTTACTTTTAGGTTATTGTTTTAGTGTTGATATGTTCCTGATAAGAATACACCTAAGTAGACTTAACAAACGTGTTATTCATTATTTCTTCATCAAGACCAGTTAGTGTATCTAATGTTCAGTAAAATTAGCAGTAAAATAATTGAGATAATTTTTATGATACCGGTGTCAAATGAGTAAAAGTACGTTATTATCTCGATTGTAAAATATAAAATTAGCTTGTTGATAGCGTTGTCATTCTAACTTATCGTTAAATTTATTTGTAAGTTAATACGCTATTAGTACACTTTTTTAATCTAAAGATAGTTATAAATCAGTTTGTTGCGAGTTTAAGGGGATGTTAAAAATGAGTTGTCGTTCACAGTTAGCTAGTTGGCAAGCATTACAAGTAAGTGCAAATAAGATGAAGGAAGTTCATCTTAAAGATTTATTTGCCAATAACAGCACGCGATTCGAGCAATTTTCGACTCAGATCCCAGGTGTTTTATTTGATTATTCAAAACAATTGATTGATAACAGTGTGATGACACAGTTACTGTCTTTAGCACAAGAGTGCGATATCGCTAACTGGCGAGATAAAATGTTCAGCGGTGAAAAAATTAATATCACCGAAGATAGAGCCGTGCTTCATACTGCACTTCGTAACCGTAGTGCATCATCATTAGTTGTAGATGGCGAGAATGTAAGTTCGGTGGTTAACGCTGAGTTACAAAAAATTAAGTTGTTCGTTGAAAAAGTACGTAGCGGGCAATGGTTAGGTTATACCGGTAAAGCCGTGAAAGATGTTGTGAGCATTGGTGTTGGTGGTTCAAACTTAGGCCCACAAATGGCCACGGAAGCACTGAAAAGCTATGCAGATGACTCATTAAAAGTACATTACGTTTCAAATGTTGATGGCGTACAAATTGCGTCAGTATTGAAAGACATCGATCCTGAAACAACTTTGTTTGTGATTTCGTCAAAAACCTTTACTACATCTGAAACCATGACCAATGCAAAAACCGCCGTTGCATGGTTTTTAGAGTCAGCCGATGACAAGCAAGCCATTGCTAAGCACTTTGTAGCAGTGAGCACTAATTTAGAAAAAACGGCAGCGTTTGGTATTGCTGATGAAAACGTATTCACAATGTGGGATTGGGTAGGTGGTCGCTTTTCATTATGGAGTGCGATAGGCTTACCAATTGCATTGTATTTAGGTTTTGATGCATTTGAAGCGATTCTTGAAGGCGCTTTTGAAGTTGATGAACACTTTAAAACGGCCGAATTTGCAGAAAATGTACCATTGTTAATGGCTTTGTTGAGCTTATGGAATACCAGCTTTTTAGGTTTCGACTCACAGGTTATTTTACCTTACGATCAAGCATTACACATGTTGCCAGCTTATTTGCAGCAAGGTGAAATGGAAAGTAATGGTAAGCACGTTAATTTTGCGGGTAATACCGTACCGTATACTACAGTGCCAATTATTTGGGGTATGACCGGCATTAATGGTCAACATGCTTTTTATCAGTGTTTGCACCAAGGCAATGTGATTGTACCGGCTGATTTTATTGCCTCTATTAAACCTCAGGTTAATATTGGTCAGCATCACGACATTTTATTATCGAACTTTTTTGCACAAACAGAAGCGATGATGATGGGGGTTGATGCCGAGCAAGTTCGCGCTGATTTAACCGCAAAAGGCAAATCAGAGGCTGAAATAGCCGCGCTAATTGATCATAAAATCCACCGTGGTAACCGTCCTACAACATCAATGCTGTTAGATACGGTTGATGCAAAAACGGTGGGGCGATTAATTGCCTTATATGAGCATAAAATTTTCTGCCAAGGCATCATTTTAGAGATCTGTTCTTTCGATCAATGGGGTGTTGAACTTGGTAAAGGCTTAGCCTCAAAAATTGAAGCTGAGTTACTGGATGATAATATAAACCATCCACATGATAGTTCGACAAATGGCTTAATGAGCTATTATAAACAACGTCGAGCGCAGTAAAAAATTCGCACAGCACAATCAATTGTACTGTGTAACCAAATACCTTTGAACGGGTAGCGCTGGAGTTCTTAGGGCCTGTATATTTGTGAGAGGATATACAGAGCCCCTAAGACTCATTTAATTACCAGTTTGAAATGAATACAGCTGAATCAATATTCAGCGATAAAAACAAGCGAATTCAACAGGCTTTTTCTCGAGTACGATGCCAAAAAGCTGACATCAACTAAACAACAAGAATGTATGCCCGCACTATCAATAGTGGATAGTTGACAACTGGGCATAGCAAACGTAGAGAGTAAATTATGTTAAATCCTTTTGATATTGTAATTTTTGGGGGCGGTGGTGATCTTGCATTACGCAAATTATTACCTGCAATGTATCGCGCATATCAAGAAGGCAACCTTCCACAAGGTTCGCGTATTTTACCGACGGTTCGTGAAGAAAGTAAACGTGCGGAATACATAGAAACAGCTCATCAAGCGCTAAAAGAATTTTTAGGTAAAGGTGAGTTTAATGCCAAAGATTGGAAAGCTTTTTCAGCGTGTTTGGTGCCAGTAGTCACGAATGTAACCGAAGCAGACGATGATTGGGATAAACTAAAAACAATACTAGATGAGCACGATGCAGACAAATCTCGGGTGTTCTATTTATCACTTCCACCTGCGGTATATGGTAGCTGCTGTGAAATACTGTCTAGCAAAGGTCTGATCACTGCTACATCACGTGTCGTTGTTGAAAAACCAATTGGTTATTGCGGTAATTCAGCAGAAGAGATCAATGCAAAAATTGCTGAATACTTTAGCGAAGAGCAAATCTTCCGTATTGATCATTACTTAGGTAAAGAAACGGTACAAAACTTAATGGCACTGCGTTTTTCAAATTCATTATTTGAAAATATGTGGGATGCTAAATCAATCGATAATATTCAAATCAGCTTATCTGAAACTGTTGGCCTTGAAAGCCGTGCTGGTTTTTATGATAAAGCCGGTGCTTTACGTGACATGGTGCAAAACCATTTATTACAATTGTTATGTTTAGTCGCGATGGAATCACCAAATAAACTTAATGCAAACAGCATCCGCACCGAAAAGCTGAAAGTATTAGAATCATTGCGCCCACTTGTTGCAACGGATGTAGATGACAACATCATTCGTGGTCAATATGTACCCGGTGATTTGGATGGCAAAATTGTCCCTGGTTACTTAGAAGAGTTAAATGAAGGTTCAAGTAAAACAGAAACATTTGTTGCTATTCGTGCTCATATTGATAACTGGCGTTGGGCGGGCGTGCCATTTTACCTTCGTACAGGTAAACGTATGGCAAAACGTTGTGCCGAAATTGTCGTTGAATACAAAAAAGTATCACACAATGTTTACGGTGATAATGTTGGCAATATTGAACCAAACCGTTTGGTTATACGCCTTCAGCCTGAAGAGACAATTCAATTAACCTTGATGTCAAAGCGTCTTGATAATTTAGAGATGCAATTAGAGCCGGTAACCATGAACATTGAGCTATCGCAAGCTTATAGCAATGGTTTCCATTCAGATGCGTACAAGCGCTTGATGTTAGATGCAGCTGCAAATAATCCATCCCTGTTTATTCATCGTGATGAAGTACGTCAAGCTTGGAAATGGATTGACCCAATTATCGAGCGCTGGCAAGAAAAAGGTAAGCCTGCTTTATACCGTGCTGGTAGCTGGGGGCCTGATGATGCTGATGAACTATTAGCTGAAAATAACCATGTTTGGTTTAACACTGGCGATAAGGCATAACAATGGCAACCATCGTAGAGAAATTTTTTGATTCAAAAGATGCATTAACCGCTGAGTTATCTACAACACTTGAACAAAGTTTAGTCAACGGTATTGAAGCTGATGGCCGTGCCGTACTGATGGTATCAGGTGGTTCATCACCTGCACCCGCTTATAAGCACTTATCTAATCTAGCATTAGATTGGGCAAAGATAGATGTTGCTATGGTTGATGAACGTTGGGTTGATGCAGCACATGAAAAAAGTAATGAAGCGTTTATTAAGAGCACGTTATTACAAAATCATGGGGCGGCAGCTAACTTCATTACTATGAAAAACAATGCCGAGACTGCCCAACAGGGTAGTGCAGAATGTGAAGCTGCGTACCAACAACTGAAACGTCCATTTGATGTAACTATATTAGGCATGGGACCGGATGGTCATACCGCTTCATTATTTCCACATGCGGGCGGTTTACAGCAAGGGCTTGAAACATCACAATTGGTATGTGCAATTAATGCTATAGAAAGTGAAGTAACAGGGAATATTACCGAACGTATGACGTTAACTTTAGCAGCGATTGCGCAGTCTAAAGTGGTTAAGTTACTGATCAGTGGAGAAGAAAAGCTTGCTGTATATAAAGCAGCAAAAGCCGGTGGAGATGAAAACGACATGCCACTACGTGCAGTTTTAAATCACCCAACAATAAATATTGAAGTTTATTGGGCTCCGTAACGACCCCAATCGACCCAAACTTTAAAATGCAGGCTATAAAGCCTGCATTTTTGTTTCTCTTCTAAATTTATCTGTATCGCACTTGCAAGATCTTTATTATTTTCGCTTATTTATTTTTATCGAAAACAACAGTTATACAATCGTGTTAAGTTACTGACCATTTATAGCTTCGCTAGAATAGTTAAATATTTAAGTCGATTGGTATTATATAACGCCCGGCAATTATTAAGTTTGGAGCGTAATGTGATCTATCTGCCAGTGACTTATCTTCACTAAATAACAAGCCTCACAAATAGTGTGAGTTAACTAGTTGTTTGTTGAAATGTGGCTACTTATGCCTACTTTATTAAAAACATGAGTATCTTAGTGGTTTAAAAAACTTCACTAACTACATTAAAAATTATCCATATAGAACAATTATATGAGTAATTTTCACGGTTCCTATAGCTCTCTAAAATTTTCAATGAAAAGGGTAGGCTATGGGGGGAAATAAAGGTAGACATTAATAGCGTAACTCTTTAGAATACAAAATGACAACGCTGTCATTGATGTTGATAACTATTAATGAATTCCCCTTGATAAATTATTTGCCCTAATTTATCTGCAATATTAATGTGAAAAGATGTGTTTTTGTTCATCCAGCTAAAGTTATATCCTTATCAGCAAAAAAGCGAAATGTAATTTCTGTATAGTTAAAGTGGAACGTTTTTTTTACACTAAGACTTATCTAAAATCATAAAATTACCTAAAACAGTCCATTTGGTTTTCTCTTTTTGAACTTAACCATGCTATATTCCCGCCGTAAAACTGTAACAATTTATAAACTCTATTTTTTTAATGTATTAATATTCAATTGGTTATTATTTTTATAGCTATTTTTTTGCACAAAACGGCTAAAAAGATGTAGCACAAATGTAATTTAGAGTGTATGGTTTGTTACTAGATGACAACGCTGTCATCATCACTGGGCAGAAGTGATAAATAAAACCAACAAAATGATTCAAGGGGAATCCTGTGTTAGCTAAAAATTTTAAAAAAAGCTTATTAGCAGTAAATATCGGTCTTGTAATGAGTGCCGGATTCACTGGTGCTGTTTATGCAGCTGACGAAGTAAAAGTTCAAGAAGACGTAGAAGTCATTGAAGTACGTGGTATTCGTCGCTCTTTAGAGGCATCAATCAATACTAAACGGTTTGCTGATGGCGTTGTAGATGCTGTATCAGCAGAGGATATTGGCAAGTTTCCAGATAGTGATGTAGGTGAAGCTTTAGGTCGTATTCCTGGTGTTGCAGTTAATCGCCAGTTTGGTCAAGGGCAGCAAGTTTCTATCCGTGGCGCATCTAATCAACTAACGTTGACTACATTAAATGGTCAAAATGTTGCTTCTACAGGTTGGTATGACCAACAAGCAATTGACCGTAGCTTTAATTACACACTTTTACCACCACAGATGATTTCTGAAATTAAAGTATATAAATCTTCTCAAGCAGATTTACTTGAAGGTGGTGTTGGTGGTTCGGTTGATGTTATTACTCGTAAACCACTGGATCTAGATTCTGGCACTGCATTTATTTCAGCTGAGGGCACATATTCAACGGCTTCTAGCGAAACAGATCCTGCAATTTCAGGCCTCTACAGCTGGAAAAATGATGAAGAAACATTTGGTGTTCTTGCCGCTGTTGCATGGGAAGATACAACATATGTGCGCCGTGGTAATGAAGCATCTTACGCATGGGCAGGTGCAGAGTCTGCTAACTATTTTGAGCAAAATCGTGAGCGTACTGCAGTAGATTTTACAGCTCAATATTCACCTACAGATAATATGAGCTTCGCTCTACATTATATGAATTTAGACTTAAGTGCAGATAATAATAACAACAGTCTTTTTGTCTTCTCTAATACTGATAGTTGCTCACAATTTAACGATGCCGGTGCATGTTTAGTCCGTGAAACAAATGCAGCTAATCCAGCTGGACAAACGTTCTTGCAAACATTCGCTCGTTTTGCATCAATGAATTCAGAAACAATCGATTTATCGTTTGATTACGTTAGCGATAATTTTAAACTTGAAACACAAATAGGCACAACTAAAGCTGAAGGTGGTACTGATTTAACTCTTAATCATGCTGCTTTTATCGGCTCTCCAGAAGATGTTTACGGTACAATTGATGCAACTGGTGAATATACAGATATTGATATTGCTGTGAATGGTTGGAATGAAAATGACATTGATACAGTATGGGCGGATAGAGGTCTTCAAGAGTGGGCAACACAAATTGCGCCAAATGAGGATAAAGAGACATACTTTCAAACTGATTTAACTTTGATGCTGGATAGTGATTTCATTACCAGCGTTAAAACAGGTGTTCGTTGGTCTAACCATGAAGTAACAAGAGAATCTTTGCGAGCAGCACAAGGTGCACACGTTAGCGTTGATCCTTTGCAATACTGGAGTGGTACAGATACTGCTGGTATGCAAGATTTAACAATTCCACTACCAAATATTAACGCGATGAAAGCGAATGGCTTAGCGGCTGTTCAAAACTGGTATGAAGACCGTTCTGGCTTTGGTACTGTTGAAGAGGAAAACCTTTCAGTATATGTAATGGCAAATTTTTCCGGTGAAGCCTATCGCGGTAACTTTGGTGTGCGCTATGTATCAACATATGCGGAGTCAGATTTTTATGCACCAGATCCAACTTTTGTTGACCCAAATGGGATTGCGCAAAATAACGGCCTAAGCTCAACAATCGACACAGACCAAGGTCATTATAGTGAACTTTTACCAAGTTTTAACTTAGCATATGATATAAATCAAGATACTATTTTACGTTTCTCTATTGCGCAAGTTATCTCTCGTCCAAACTATTCAGATATGTTTGCATCGCAATCGTTAGCAGGTTATGGCGATACACAGTTAGGTAATCAGTCGGTTACAAAAGGAAGCCCTTCACTTAGCCCGTTTAAGGCAACTCAGGCTGATATTGGTTTTGAATATTACTATGGTGACTCTAACTTAGTTGCAGTTACTGCTTTTTATAAAGATGTTAGTAACTTCACTACGTCTGAGACATTACGTAACCAAAAAATTGGCATTACAGACCCCGTTTGTAAATGTGATGATTGGACCGTGAACACACAAGTAGACGGTGATGGTGGCGAAATTGCAGGGGTTGAGTTCCAAATTCAACATGCGTTAGCAGGTGGCTTCGGAACCATGTTTAACTATACCTTCGCTGACAGTTCTGCCGATCCGGATAATTTCTCTGATGGCATAGATGTTTTCACTGATAGTTCAGAGCATACAGTTAACGCAGTCGGCTATTATGAGAATGATGACGTTTCTGTACGTCTAGCTTACAATTGGCGTTCAGAGTATATGATCCGTGAAACAGGCTTTTATGGAAACCGCTGGCACGATGATTTTGGTACACTTGATTTAACAGCAAGTTATAATTTAACTGAAAACTTCACATTGCGTTTTGCTGCTACAAACTTACTTGAAGAAGATAGCATTCAATACGCTGCAGCAGATGCAGATAACGAAGCAACTAAAATTTCACTTAAAGATGGCTATCCAGCTTGGTCTTACCAAGGTGAAGCTACTTATGCAATTGGTGTAGATTTCCGCTTCTAAATTAAGATTAAGATATATAATTAAGCCCCGTTTTCGGGGCTTTTTTGTGAGAATACTATGAATAAAAAAAACATAAGGGATATCGTCATTTTAGGTGGGGGGACAGCAGGTTGGCTTACTGCAAACCATATTGCATCTCACTATAAAGAAAGCATAGCAGCAGGTAACCTTTCAGTAAAATTAATTGACTCACCGGATGTAGCGACAATTGGTGTGGGTGAAGGTACAGTGCCAGTAATAAGAGAAACACTCAAAAGTTTTGGGATTTCAGAAACTCAACTATTAGTGCAATGCGATGCAACATTTAAACAAAGTATCAAGTTTGTCGATTGGACTTATAATCCCTCAGAAAAACCCAATAATTTCTACCATCATCTATTTGAATACCCACATTTAGGGAATGATTCAATAAATGCATTTTGGCTGCAGAATAAAGATATATGTCCTGATCATTATGCTTCCTGCGTATCAATACAGCATGACATATGTGAAGCAAATTTAGCCCCTAAAAATATTCAAATTCCAGAATATGGTGGTATTGTTAATTATGCATATCACTTAGATGCAAGTAAATTTACAGAGCTACTAAAAGAAAATGCGATTAATAATTTAGCTGTTAAACATACTCATGCCCATGTGTCTAACGTAAAGCTCTCATCTGATGGTTATATTTGTGAGTTAGAGCTGTTAAATGAGGGCGTGGTTAGTGGTGACTTATTTGTTGATTGTAGTGGCTTTGAAGGAAAGTTAATAAAGAAAACACTTAATGGCTCATTTGTAGATAAATCAGATGTTTTATTATGCGATACCGCACTTGCAATACAAGTTCCTTATGGAGAACACGAAAAAATTATTAAACCTTATACTGTCGCACATGCGAAAAAGGCTGGGTGGATTTGGGATATAGGTTTAACTACAAGAAGAGGGGTTGGTTTAGTTTATTCTAGTAATCATATAAATGAAGAAAGCGCTTATAAAGAACTAGCAAAGTACCTAGGTAAAGAGCCTGTTAATGCGCGCAAAATACCTATGCAAACTGGGTATCAAAAAGAGCCGTGGTTGAAGAATTGTGTTTCAATTGGCTTATCTCAAGGGTTTGTTGAACCGCTTGAGGCAACCGGGCTACTTGTTTTTGATATGACAGCAAAAATATTAGCAACGAAGCTACCAATTAATTTTAATGAGATGCAAAATATTGCCAAAGATTATAACCAGCAAGTAGGTGCAATTTGGGAAAATATTATTGATTTTATAAAACTACATTATTGCATTTCAAAACGTGATGATACGCAATTTTGGCTTGATAATCGTGATGAAGCAAATATTCCTGATGGCCTTTTACAAAAACTAAAGTATTGGCATACCCATATTCCTAGTCAGTTTGATTTTGAACGTACGACAGACCTTTTTAAGCTCGAGAATTACTTATACGTAATGTATGGTATGGATTTTGAGATTGATAGAAATGCAATCTCGCAGAGGTATCCAAGTTTAAGCTCAGCGACAGCTCATATCAGTAAAATACAACAGGCAAGTATATTAGCAATGAAGAGCTTACAGGGGCAAAGAGATTTACTCATTAAGATTAAACTGCATGGTTTAGGGAAAATATAAATCTAAGTAATATTATTATCAAACGAGATAAAGGAAGTAATTGTTAGGCGGCCTTTTGCTATTTCATTATTTAGTTTACATTGCGATGGAATAATCGCTGAGTGTAGTACATTACCTGGGTATATGAATAGTCTAGAAGGCTTAGCTTTACAATATGCTATTAGCTCATAATACTCATTATCTTTATCAATATAGCCATTTAACTTAGCTTGAAGAGCTTCTTCTTTTGCTGTTTGATTAAAGCTTTCCTCTGTTTCAAGATTAATTCTTTCAAGGTTTGTTTTTCTGTGTGAAAACAAACCTGTGCCACCAAACTCTTCACCACATAAGTAGTGCACTATAGCTAGTTGGTTGTTCTTGGTTCCATCATAATGAGGGATTTTTTGTAATTGCGATAATTCTTCACTGGGTGTTTGAGCAATCGCATAATTTGAATTTAAAGATTCAATTTTAGAACCTTCTAAATTAAAGTGATTGACTATTTTTGGTAATATACTTTCAATGAAGGTGAAATATTGAGGTGTTACTCTTGACCAAATTCCTGGATAATAATTTAGTGCTTTGATCCAGTCACCTTTATAAAAGCTTGCACTCTTTTTCCAGAGTTCACAGTCTTCATCAGGTAGGTCAATAATAGCATATGGATTGTTTCCTACTTTAGTCTTTTCAAGCCGGATATTCAAAAAGTAAAGCCTCGATTAATTGATGGAAACACACCATATTTAAGTTAAATATGATTCAGTTTGATTAGGCCACTAAAAGGCACTTTTCTTCGATTACAAATTACTACCCATAAGTTAAGAAAAACTTAATTCGGTATATGCATTAGTATTTGGATGCCGTCTAATTCTATATTTTTTTTCTTGTAGTTTAAAGTAACTTGTCTGACAGCTTCCTAAAGATAGCTACATTAAGCTTCTTATGTTTAAAATCATATGATAACTGCAAATTGCAACAAACATTTCACTTCCATTTTTGTAGCAAAACCTTTAGCCTTAGGGTACTAACAGCAAAAATATAAACTTATTAATAACGGAGCAGTAACATGGCGGAGCAACAAGTACAGCCTTTACACAATGAAAAGCATGCCAACACTAAAATTCAAAACGGCATCAATGTAGAATTTTTAAAAACTCAACACTTAGTGCCTGTCGTTGCACATGAGTTCGCGCGTGTAGCAAATGAGTTTCCAATGTCTTTCGTAAAAAATAACGAGACTGGTCAATTTCAAGCTGTAGCTATGTTTGGTTTAGAGCCTGGCGAAAACCTTTTTGTAAAAGACGGTAAGTGGACTGCAGCGTTTGCTCCTATGGCAACAACACGCTACCCACTGGGTCTAGTTAAACACCCACAAGAAGATCAATACGGTATTGTGATTGACGAAGCAAGCCCATTAGTGGGTGAAACTGAAGGAAATGCATTATTTGAAAACGGTGAAGAGACAGATTACTTAAAACGTCGTAAAGAAGCACTTGTATCATTTATTGAGTTTTCTCATGTAACTGAAGCATTCACAAAATATCTTGCTGATAAAGAGCTTTTAGTAGCGCAAACACTAACAGTTGATATTAAAGGCGAGAAAAAAGACATCAATGGTATTTACCTTATTGATGAGAAAAAACTTAACGAGTTAAGCGACGAAGACTTTTTAGAGCTTCGTAAGCGTGGTTATTTAGCGCCTATTTTCTCTTTCTTAACGTCTACGCATCAAGTAGCACGTTTAGCTCGTTTGAAAGCGCAACAAGCGTAATTTAAACGAAATATTAAAAAGCGCCTTTGGGCGCTTTTTTTATGTCTTTTATCTGGTTAGGGTTGTAATTTAGCGCCAATTTATTCACATTGGTTATACTTATTTCCAACACAAGCTACCTGTATGAACAAGTCACTTTTTAGCGCTTTAGTTAGTGCGTGCTTTATAACGTTTAGCCCATTAGCCATAAGCGCTAGTGCACCTTTCGCTATCGCTATTCACGGTGGGGCGGGCACGATTGAAAAAAGCCGTTTTACTCCAGAGCAACAACAAGCTTATCGCTCTAAACTCAAAGAGGCGGTAGAAACTGGCTATAAAGTACTTGAGCAAGGTGGCGAAAGCCTAGATGCAGTAACCGCTGCAATCAATGTATTAGAAAACTCGCCATACTTTAATGCCGGTCGAGGTGCGGTATATACCTATGACGGCGGCCATGAATTAGATGCGTCAATTATGGATGGTCGTGATCGTCAAGCGGGCGCTGTTGCGGGTGTTAAACATATTGAAAATCCGATTAATTTAGCGCGCTTGGTGATGGAAGAATCGGTTCATGTGATGCTCAGTGGTCAAGGTGCTGAAGAGTTTGCCAAAGAGCAGGGCGTTCCATTGGTCGAAAATAACTTATTCGATACGGATAACCGTTATAAAGCGTTATTAAAAGCAAAAGAAAAACTAGATAAAGCCAAAGCTACCAGTAAAGATTATCAAGCTGCGCATCAGGCGTTACCCCTCAATTATAAAATGGGCACTGTGGGTGCTGTCGCACTTGATAAAAACGGTAACTTGGCGGCAGGTACTTCAACGGGCGGGATGACTGCAAAGCGTTTTGGTCGCATTGGTGATGCCCCTGTAATTGGTGCTGGTACATTTGCTGAAAATGCGTCATGTGCGGTATCTGCCACTGGCCACGGCGAGTATTTCATTCGTTATAATGTCGCGGCTGATATTTGCGCACGAGTTAAATATCAAAGTAAGACTATTACACAAGCGGGTGATGAAGTGATTAATAGTGTGCTAAAGCCGATTGGTGGTACTGGAGGAGTGATCATAGTTGATAGCAAAGGTAATATCAGCTTACCGTTTAATACCAGTGGTATGTATCGGGCCAGCAAATCAAATACGCAAGCGACCTATGTGGCAATTTTTAAAGACGAATAATACGATTATGTAAATGTACTACAGCCAGTAAACTATGCTGGCTGTATGTTAGTATTGAGGCGTTTTTTTTCATAATCGCTTTTGATTATTTCAAGTGCTTTGAGCACATCATCAGCGGCAACGTCATGTTGTTCAAGCAGCATTATTAAGTCTACGGCTAATTTTACGTGTGTAGGTGCTTGGGTTAACTCTTTACTCATGTCCGGCCTTTTTTTTCGCTATTTGGCTGATTGCAACATCAATGGCAATATTTACTCGTTCCTCCATATGAGAGCGTTCAACGTGTGGTAAGTAAAACTCCATATCTACATCATAGCGAATGTATCGGGCAGGTAGTTGGTTTAGTACAGTACAGCAAAAATCAGCCATTACGTCTTCACTATATTGCTTTTCAAGTTGTCGTTTAATGATTTCTTCAATCATAATTTTTTCATAGTAATTGTGTATGTCGTCATGTAATCGCACTGTGTTATCTACCTTAGTAGTATTAAGCTGTTTTTAGTTTATACCAAGTGCGGGTATAAATCGACAATCGCTTGAAAAAGCAGCTTATGAACCTCAACTAACTTTTGTGTATCTCGCTGATAACCGCCACCGAGCGCGCACATTAAAGGAATTGAGTGCTGTTTGCAGGTTGCTAAAACCAGCGAATCGCGTTGATATACACCCACTAAACTAACATCAAAATAGCCTAATTCGTCTTGGCTACAAATATCAGCTCCGGCGTTATATAAAATAATATCAGGCTGATGAAGACGGATACAAAAAGCCAAGGCATTAGCGACTGTTTTTAAATATTCATTATCGCTGCAGCCAGTGTTGAGTGAGAAATCATAATCAGAATGCTGCTTTAAACGTGGAAAGTTTTGCTGACAATGAATCGAACAGCTAATCACTCCATCAAGAGAGCCACAAATTTCGGCTGTGCCATCACCTTGGTGTACATCACAATCAAAAATCAGCACCGTTGATGCTTGCTCAGTGTTAATGAGGTGAGCGGCGGCAACCACGAGGTCGTTGAAAATACAAAAACCACTGCCGTAAGCATTATAAGCATGATGATATCCGCCGCTGAGATTTACCGCCAGCTGCGTTGTTAAAGCGTATTCAGCGGCTTGAATACTTGCACCAACAGAAAATAAAGTGCGCTCTACCAGTTGATTTGACCATGGGAAACCCATTTTCTTTATTTCTTTGTCAGTTAACTGCCCGCTAATAAAGCGTTCAACATACTCATGGCTGTGGCAAAGCTGGAGCTGTTCATTAGTCGCTTTATTTGGGCTAATAAAGTCAGTAAAACCAAGCTCTGCAATTTCTTGTTTTAGCAATTTATATTTAGCGATTGGAAAACGATGGCGTACAGGCAGTTCAAGCGCAGAGTATAGTGGATGATAAAAAACAGTCATAGCTAGCGTAATTGTTGTTTTTCAACTATTTGAATTTTTTCTTCGGTGGCAGATATTGCCTTACGGCAGCGACCAAGGCGGCCATGAAGAGCAAGGATCTCTAAATTAATGGCTTTTGCTTTTACAGGACCCACATTTTGCATTCTTAGCTTACATTCTTCAACCATTAGCACTAAGCGACGCTCGAACTCATGATTTTGTTTGAGTTCGTCATATAGCTCATGGGCGGGTTGCATAATTTGTTTTACAGCTGGTTGGTAAGGTGCCGATTTATTATAGGTTTTACTACGGGGTTTGTAAGTGCTTTTGTTTTCTTTTTCCCAAATAGGGGTTGATTTAATGACGTTAAATACGGCTTGCACCTGATTACCGATACGCTCTAAAGCATAATTATGAGCATGGCGACGCTCCAGTGGTGGAAGGCTATTAACTTCATCTTCAATTTCTAACACATAATCAACTAATTTCATGCTTTTAGTAGTAAACACACCTCGGTCAAATAAACTGGGTTGTGCCTGCATATAGCGGTTTTTAGCAAATAACTTGGCTTTATCAAATTGCTCAGCATGCTGCTTTAAGGTTGCAACTTGTTGGCAAAGCTTATCAAAAGAAGCTGTTCGCATTTTATAAATAAGCCTCGTAAATTAGTTTTAACGCTAAAATTATCACCACAGTATTAAAAACAGGACGAATAAACTTACTGCCAAACCGAATTGCTGAATGAGCTCCAAGCCAGGCTCCAAACATCAAAAAGAAGCCCATTGTGATGCCGAGTAAAAAGTTAACATGACCAAGCGCTACAAAAGTGATCAGTGATACAAAATTTGACACAAAATTCATTGAACGGGCTAAACCACAGTTTAGCAGTAAACTCATTTTATACAGTAAGCTATTTGACGCAGTCCAAAAAGTGCCGGTACCAGGGCCTGCCAAGCCATCAAAAAAGCCTAAGCTTAAGCCTTGCAACCATTGTTTTATTTTTGTTGTTTTGTTCAATGGTGGTAATTGATCATGTTCTACCGTACTTAAACTGCCAAATAAGCTGTAGCAGGCTACCATAATGATAACAATAGGCAGTAGTTTGTTTAAAAATTCAATACTCAGGTAGTCAACAATAAGGGTACCAAGTAAAGCGCCAATGGCGGTTGCTATAATTGACGCTGCCCAAAATTGAGGATTAAATAATTGCTTACGGAAGTAAGTAACACTTGCGGTGAGTGAGCCAAAGCTAGCAGCTAATTTGTTAGTGCCAAGTGTTAAATGGGGCGGCAATCCTGCTGTTAAAAGTGCTGGCACGGTTAACATGCCACCACCACCGGCTATTGCGTCTATAAAGCCTGCGGCAAGTGCCACTGCGCAAAGAAGTGCCCAGGTTGTTGGGTCTAGTGCAAGTTCAAACATTAATAATCTATTTGTCTTTTAAAGGGTGGTAATGTGTCAAGCATGGCTTTGCCATATCGCTTGGTCACTAAACGGCGATCTAGGATTGTAATGCGCCCTTGATCGTTCTCTTTACGCAGCAGTCTACCACAGCTTTGCACTAATTTCTTAGCCGCATCAGGCACCGTGATAGATAAAAACGGATTACCCCCTTTACTTTGTACAAACTCTGCTTGTGCCTCTTCAATAGGGGAGGTGGGTACCGCGAATGGAATTTTAGTGATCACTAAGTTCTCAAGGTATTTACCGGGTAAATCTAGCCCTTCCGACAAACTCTGGGTGCCAAATAAAATACTGCCTTTGCCTGCATCTATATTTTTTGTGTGTTGTTTTAATAGTGCTTCACGGGACATTTCACCTTGTACTAAAATGTCGAGGTTTTTAGCGCGCAAGGCTTTTACTACATGATCCATTTGCCAGTAAGACGCAAACAACACTAAATTAGCATGTTGTGCATTTAAGTGATCCGGCAATACTTTGGCCAGATGATCACTAAATTCTTTATCGGTCGGCTCGATGTGTGATGTTGGTATGTGCAAAGTGGCCTGATTAGGATAATCAAACGGAGAAGGTACTTTTAAGTATTTTACACCTTCTTCTTTTGTAAGACCGCTTTCGTAAGCAAAATGATCGAATGAACCAAGTGCAGTCAGGGTCGCTGAGCATAAAACAGCACCGGCACATTGTCGCCACAGTTTATCTTTTAAATAGTAGCCAACTTCAATAGGGCAATCGCTGAGTAGATGGTCGTGATGGTTTTTGTATTCTAAACGCTTTATCCAACGCGCATGTGGTGTGCCTTCACCCTTGGTGGCGTAGCTATACCAAAGTTTGTTTAGTTGCTCTAAACGATTAATGTAATGACCGCTTTCGCCTAAAATAGGATCGGCAACATAGGGTTTGATATCACCATCACTGACATCTTGTACTAAGGTATCGTGCATTTTATTTAAGCAGCGCAGAGCATCGAGGGTCGCCTCGCTGATATCTTTGGCTTTAGCGTGTAACGATTCAGGTATTTCACCATGTTCAAATCGGTATGTATCGTCTTTTGAATAGTTAAAATCGGCATTATCCAAAATATCGCGAACAACTTTTAAGTCTTTATTGGCATCATTAATACTGTCACAGAGCTTAAAATTTTGCCCAATGGCTTTTTGACCTACTAATACTTTGGCCATTTTGCCACTAAATTTAGTGAGTTTATCAAGCCAATCAATGGTGCCTTTAATCGTCGCTGCGGCAGATGAAAAGTCACGCGTAATATGAGCAAGATGATGAGCTTCATCAATAACGTAAATACTATTATCTGGCTCGGGCAAAATTTTCCCGCCACCTAAATCAAGATCAGCTAATAATAATGAATGGTTAATCACTAATACATCCATTTGCATCAAGCGTTGACGAGCAAGTTGAAAAGGGCAGGTTTGATGTGCTTTCATTTGTCGTTGACAAGCATGTTTATCGCAAGCAATTAATCCCCAAACGCGATCAGGGATAGTATCTGCCCAGCTGTCTCGATCGCCTTGCCACTTTTTATTGGTGTAAGTATCATAGAGTTGCTGCAAACATTTAGTTTCCATCGCACTCAGTGGCGAAGTAAGGGTGGGCATAAAGTCCATTTGCGTTTGATTATCACCGTTGACCGCGTTATGTAGTTTGTGAGCACATAGGTAGCGCTGGCGGCCTTTGACTAAATCAAACTTGAAATCAAGGCCTGAATGTTTTTTAAAAAAGGGGAGTTCTTTACTTATTAATTGCTCTTGAAGGGCTACCGTTGCAGTAGAAATAATTAACTTCTTTTTTTGTGCAAGCGCCAGCGGTAATGCGCCTAAACAATAAGCCAGCGATTTACCCGTACCTGTACCTGCTTCAATAACGCAGATCCGCTGTTTTTTGTGGTACTCGCCCGCCAGTGTTTTTGCAATTTCGGCTACTAAGTAATTTTGGCTACTGCGAGGGCGATAATCACTGAGGTTATCGGCCACATGCTTGTGAATTTTTCTTATCGTCGTTTTTAATGCATCAGAAAGCATGGGTTAATAACCTAAAGTATGTATATAATCACAGTGCTGTATATTAATTGGGATCGAACATTGACACAAGCAATCTATCAAGGCTTTATACTTTCTAGGCAACAATATTCTGCTGATAAGTATAGCCGCCATAGCGGGATCACACTGTGCTATTGGCTAAGCTCTGATCACGGTCCGATAAAAGTGTTAGTGCCAAATCAACAAGCGATATTTTTTATTTTAATAAAACAACGTGCTTTAGCTGCTCAGTTGTTATCAAAGCACAATATCAATGTCGAATTTAAAGACGTTGCGATTAAACACTTTAGTGGCGAACAATGCATCGCTTGCTATTTTTCAAGCTCACAAGCGTTATATCAAGCAAGGCAGCTTTTAGAAAACCAACCCCTAGAAAACCAGATCACAGTATATGAAGGTGATGTACGCCACAGCGATCGCTTTTTAATGGAGCGTTTTATTCGAGGTGGGGTGTGGGTGACAGGCGACGTTACTCAACAAGCTGGCTTTATCCAAATCGACAATGCCCAGCTAAAAGCAGCTGATTCGTATAAACCACGTTTTAAAACGCTGTCATTGGATATTGAGTGCAGTGGTGAAGGCGTGTTGTTTTCAGTTGGTTTAGTAGGTGAGGGGATTGATTGCGTTATTATGGTTGGCGAGCCACAACAGAGTGAACAGACTATTCATTGGTGCCATGATGAAATTGATTTGCTGACTCAATTACAACAGCTGGTACAACAAGCAGATCCTGACATTATTATTGGTTGGAACGTCATTGAATTTGATTTTAATGTACTTAATCGACGCGCGGATGCCCTTGGCGTTAAATTATTATTGGGTCGAGGTAATGGTCAATTACAGATCAGAGAAGGACATTTTACCCGTTTAACTCTGCCTGGGCGCTGTGTTATCGATGGCATAGATACGCTAAAAAATGCTACTTATCATTTTGATAGTTTCTCACTGGCTAATGTGAGCCATAAAATACTAGGCGAGAAAAAGTTAATCCAAAGCGATAACCGCTTGAGTGAAATTATTCGTCAATATAATGAAGATAAGCTCTCGCTAGCGGCGTATAATCGTCAAGATTGTGTGTTAGTTAATCGTATCTTTGCAAAGTTAAAACTCATTGAATTTGCTATTGTTCGCACGCAGTTAACAGGATTAGAGTTAGAACGAATGGGTGGCTCAGTGGCTGCTTTTACTAACTTATATTTACCGTTATTGCATCGAAGCGGTTATGTTGCACCGAATCTAGGCGATCATGGCTTATCGTTTGAAAGCCCAGGCGGTTTTGTGATGGAGTCAATTCCTGGGCTTTATAAAAATGTTATCGTGTTGGATTTTAAAAGCTTGTATCCATCGATTATGCAAACGTTTTGTATTGATCCGCTTGGGTTAATTCGCGGCTTAGAGGAGCCTGATAACGCGATTGCAGGTTTTAAAGACGCTTTTTTTTCTCGCACTGAGCATCACCTTCCTAATTTAATAAAAAAGTTAGCCTCATCAAGGCAACACGCAAAAAATACTGCTCAGCCCATGCTGTCGCAAGCTATAAAAATCATCATGAACAGTTTATACGGCGTGTTAGGCTCAAAGGGGTGTCGTTTTTACGATCCACGCTTATCAAGCTCTATTACTTTGCGTGGTCATGAAATAATGCAAACCAGCAGACTGTGGATCGAAGAGCTTGGCTATACTGTTATTTATGGTGATACCGATTCAACATTTGTGAGCCTACCAGATGAACTTGATTCAGATAACTGCAAAGAAATTGGCAAGCAATTAGCTAATACTATTAATGAAAAATGGCAGCAAACAATAAAACAGCGCTTTGCGACACAAAGTTATTTAGAAATAGAATTCGAAACACTTTATAGCCCATTTTTTATGCCGACTATCCGTGGCAAAACCACTGGTTCAAAAAAACGTTATGTTGGCCAGGTACAAGGAGATGATAAAAAAGAATTAATTTTTAAAGGTATGGAAACCGTGCGAAGTGACTGGACAGAATTAGCGCATGAATTTCAAACCGAACTATTTGAAACTTTATTCAGCGACAGTTTTACTGTTGAAATGTTAACCCCTATTATTGAAAGTTACATTACCCGTTTGTATGCTGGGGAATTTGACGACAAACTCGTATACAGAAAAAAACTCGGCCAACACTTGGCTGATTATCAAAAAAATATCCCACCTCAAGTCCAAGCTGTCAAAAAACACCAAGCAACTCACCCTGAATTTGTTATTAATAAAGGCCAAATTGTTGAATATGTATACACTCATGTTGGTGCAGAGCTCTATGCAAACGTGCAGCAAACCCAGACAAGTCAAAAATATGACTATGCAATTTATGTCGAAAAACAACTCAAACCAATCGCACAAATGATCCTTCTTCCCTTGAATAAAGATTTCAATTCGCCCAATAAAGCACAATTACAACTTATTTAAATAGTTCCAAATATCGGTATTGTTAATTTTTTTGTTGCTAAAAAGTGTACTTTTGAAAGTGTTATTAAAATATATTGTTGCTATTTTAATCGTTTTTGTACCGTTTTATTGCATTGTCTGGGTTTTTATGCCGGTTAAATTAAATTAATGTGAACAAATGTTGGCATATTGGTTTTTTTTGTTTAGTATCGTGATGCGTTTGCAACATAATTGTTGCGATAGTTTACAAAAGCTAAATAAAAATAATCCACAATATAGTGGTCCAGGGAGAATCAAATGTTAAATAATAAAGTTTCAAAGGCAGTTCGCTTAGCGATCGCTTTTGGTGCAGTGTCAACAGCTGCGTTTTCTGCCAGCTCATTTGCTGCAGAAGAAAAAGATGGCGTTGAAAAAGTTGAACGTATTCAAGTAACAGGTTCTCGCATTAAGCGGACAGATTTAGAGACATCTAGCCCAGTTACTGTAATGACTGCAGAAGAGATTAAACTAAGCGGTTTCACTCGTGTTGAAGATATCTTGAATCAGTTGCCACAAATTGAAGCTGCAGAAAGTTCATTTTTAGCGAATGGCGCAACAGGTACTGCAACAGTAGATTTACGTGGTCTAGGTTCAAACAGAACTTTAGTTTTGATTAACGGCCGAAGAATGCAAGCTGGTAGTATCACATCTCAAGTTGCTGATATAAATCAAATTCCTTCATCACTGATTAAGCGAGTAGATGTTTTAACTGGTGGTGCAGCTGCTGTTTACGGTGCTGATGCTGTTGCTGGTGTTGTTAACTTTGTAATGGATGATCAGTTCGAAGGTATTTCTCTTAACGTAGGTACTTCTGGTTATCAACACAATAATGATAACAAATACATTCAAGGTTTGATGGATGAGAAAGGCTTTGAATACGATACAGGTAGTACAGGTATCGATGGTAAGTCTTACAGCATAGATTTTACTGTTGGTGGTGGATTCGATGGCAGCAAAGGTCACGCTGTAGGTTATGTAACTTACAACCGTCAAACTGAACTGTTACAGGGCTCTCGAGATTATTCATCTTGTGCACTAAATGGCGCGGGTCAATCTTGTGGTGGTTCTGGTACAACTCCAAACCCATTTTTTGATATCTACCCCGTGGTTGATGGTGAAGTTGATTACAAACAAAATTTTTACGGTTACCTAGATCCAAATGGTACAGGTTTTAGAGAGGACGATGGTTATCGTTACAACTATGCTCCAGTTAATCACTTTTTAAGACCAAATGAGCGTTTTACTCTAGGTACTTTCATTGATTATGAAATCAATGAAACTTTCCGTCCATATTTAGAGTTCTCTTTCATGCATAATAGAACAGCAGGTCAGATTGCTGAATCAGGTACGTTCTATAATGAAGAGATTTTATTTGATTACAATAACCCTTTATTATCTGATGCTCAAAAGCAGCAGCTTCAAGGCTTATTCAGTCAAGATGGAACTGATCAATTTGTTGCATACATTGGTAAACGTAATGTAGAAGGTGGCCCTCGTTCAGATAACTTAGAGCATTCGTCATACAGAATACTAACGGGTATGGAAGGTGAACTGAGTGATAACTGGTCATACGATGTTAGCTACAACTACTCTGCAACGACTTCAAGCTCTGTTTACAAAAATGACTTGCTTTCACCGAAAATAGCTCCTCGCGTTGGTGCTGTAGGGACTGAATGTGATGAGGCAGATGGTTGTTTATACTACAACGTATTTGAACTTGGTGGTGTAACACCAGAGCAAGCAGCTCAACTTGCAGGTGTAGGTACTCAAACGGGTCTAGTAACTCAAGTTATTTACAGTGGTTATATTAGTGGTGAGTTTGATTGGACTCTTCCTACGGCATCTCTTCCTATAGGCGCTGTATTCGGTGTTGAGCGTCGTGAACAAGATTACGAACGTGTATCAGACACAGTTTACGAAGAAGGTCAATTATTAGGTCAAGGTGGACCTTCACCAAGCCTATACGGTGCAATTGACGTGAACGAAGTTTACGGTGAGTTACAAATCCCAGTCTTAGATGAATTAAATGTTTCAGCAGCAGCTCGTTGGTCTGATTATTCAACAACTGGTTCAGATACTACTTACTCAATTGGTGTTGACTATACTCTTGCAGACACATACAAATTTAGAACTAGCTTTGCGAAAGTTGTACGTGCTCCTAACGTAGGTGAGTTATTTGCTGCTCAAAGTATTGGCCTTTGGAGTGGTGCAGACGGTTGTGCTGGTGATCCTACAGCAGCCGATGCAGCTGACAGACCAGCGTACTCAGCAAGCCAATGTGCTAATGCTGGCGTGAATGATTCACAATACGGAAGTATTGGTGAGTCACCTGCAGGACAATATAACCAGCTATCTGGTGGTAACCCAGCACTTCAACCAGAAGAAGGTGAAACGCTTACAATTGGTTTAGTTGCTTCTCCTTTTGAAAACTTTAACTTCTCTGTTGATTACTTCAAAATTGAAATCGAAAAGGTTATTGGTACAGTAGGCGCAGAGCGTATATTAAACAACTGTGCTGAAACTGGTGATGAATTTTTCTGTAATAACATTACTCGTAGTCCATCTGGTAGCCTTTGGTTAGGTCAAGCAGGTTTTGTAACAAACCTAAGTGATAATATTGGTGGTAGAACGTGGGAAGGGATTGATGCTACAGCTGCCTACTCAATGGATCTAGAAAATGCAAGCTTGAAGTTTGACATTAACGGTTACTACAGCATGAAGAAAGAAGTTGAACCTATCTTAGGTGATTCAACCTTAGCTTATGACTGTGCCGGTAATATTAATACAGACTGTTTTGCTTCGCCTAAATGGCGTCATACTGCTAACGTTAATTACATCCGTGATGACTGGCGTGTAGGAGCTAAATGGCGTTACTATGGTGGTATTGACTACGATGGAACAGCAGATGCCTCATTAATTGAAAACGGTGGTATAGGTTCTTATAGTTTTATCGACTTATCTGGTAGTTACTCTATTAACGAACATGTAACGTTTACTGGTGGTATGAATAATATCTTCGATAAAGAACCTCCAATGGTGGGTAATACTATTGCTTCAAATGCAAACACAGTTGCTGGATTTTACGATACATTGGGTCGCTTTATCCACATGAGTGTAAATTTGAAGTTTTAATGGGTTTATAAATCATTAAATTAAAGTTAACAAAAGCCCGATCTATTAGGGCTTTTTTTACGTAATGTAGAGGATAGATTTAATTTTTCGCGATACAAAACACTAACTCAGAAAGTATTAGAGGCACCATAAACGCTTTTGATATCATTACTAAGCAACCTATTGCATAACTTTTTATTGATTTTGTTATAAATTATTGAGTTAGAACTGGTTTTTTACATGGTTATTTTTTTAAAGGAAATCACCTTATAAGCATAAATAAAAGCTTTATTTCTAGATAAAACAATTGGTTATAATGTAACTTTCTTGAATTTATTTGTTCTTTATCTGTAAAACTATTGATTTTCAGGTTAAATAACTGTTGACCTTTGGTCATCTCTAATATTAGTATCACATTGCTCATTTAGGTACTTAGTGTCATATATTGGCACTTAAGTACTCAATTTCTAGCAATTAAAACTAATAAAATCATATATAAATATGACCCAGGGAGAATCAAATGTTAAATAATAAAGTTTCAAAGGCTGTTCGCTTAGCGATCGCTTTTGGTGCGGCTTCAACCGCTGCGTTTTCAGCAAGCTCGATTGCTGCTGAGGAAGGCGTAGAAAAAGTTGAGCGTATTCAGGTTACTGGCTCACGTATTCGTTCTACAGATCTTGAAACTGCGCAGCCAATTCAAACGATCAGCCGTGAAGATATCGCGAATCAAGGTTTTACTTCAGTTATTGATCTTCTTGAAAATATGTCAGCAGCAGGTTCGCCACCTATCAGCCGTTCTGAGCCGTTAGTTTCTGGTGAGAATGTTGGTGGTAACTATGTTAACCTTCGTAATCTAGGAACAGGCAGAACTTTAGTACTCATTAATGGTAAGCGTTTAGGTATTACGACCTCTGGATACCAAGATTTATCAGCTATTCCAATGGGAATGGTTGAACGTATTGATGTATTAAAAGATGGTGCGTCAGCAATGTATGGCTCAGATGCAATGGCTGGTGTTGTAAATATTATAACTCGCAAGAACTTTGAAGGCCTTGAATTTACTGTTTATGGTGCTGAATACGATGAAGGCGATGGCGAGAAAAAAAATGTTAGTATGGTTACTGGTATCTCAGGTGATCGTGGCTCTATAACTTTAGGCGCTGAGTGGCGTGATGAAGGTGATGTTTGGGCTAAAGACCGTTCATTCTCGGAAGTCTCATACCCTGGGTACGATATCCCAAATAACCGTACTTTAGTTGGTCAATATGGTCGTTTTAACTATAATGACCAATGGTACGTTGCAAAGCGTCCAGGCAATGCAAGTTCATTTGATGATTTTGAACCACAAACTTATGAAAATGGTTCAAGTATATCACAACAACAAATGCACTTAGAAACACCTCTTAGTGCACGTTCACTTTATATTAGTTCAAATTATGCGCTAACTGATGACATTAACTTTACCAGTGATATTGGTTACAGTGAACGTAAAGCAAATCGTCAAGTTGCAGGTTACCCATATCAATCTGCTTCGGATGGTATTGTACTAAGTGCAGATAGCTACTTTAACCCTGTTGGTGAAGATGTATCATTTACCCGTCGTGGCTGGGAAGTTCCCCGTACAACTGAGAGTAATCAAGATACATTACGCTTTACGGCCGCACTCGAAGGCTCTTTTGAATTAGCCGATCGTTATTTCGATTGGGATGTAGGTGGTGTTTATAGTAAAAGTTCAACACTTCAAATTGATAATGGTAATTTTTATAAGCCTGCAATTGCAGCTGCAACAGGACCTTCATTTTTAAATGCATCTGGCCAAGTACAATGTGGGACAGAAGCTGACCCGATTTCTTCTGCTGAATGTACAGCATGGAATCCATTAGCTGGCTTTGGTGCAGGCCCTGTAACAAATTCTTTAGCTGATCCAAATGTACAAGATTTTCTATACCCGACTCTTCATTATCGTGGTGAAACACAAACAACCATGTATTTTGCAAATATCAGTGGTTTAATTGCTGAGTTACCTGCGGGTGGTTTAACCTTCGCTCTTGGTAGTGAATACCGTAAAGAAACAGGGCAGTATAACCCTGATGCACTTGCTCAATTAGGTGAAAGTACAACTCTTGCGTCTGGTGCAACTGGTGGTAAATACGATGTAACAGAAGTGTATGGTGAATTAAATATCCCTATTTTATCTGATGTAGCTGGTGCAAAGTCATTAAGTGTTAACCTGGCAACACGCTATTCTGATTACAGTACTTTTGGTGATACAACTAATAGTAAAGTGGGTATTGAATGGCGACCAATTGATGATTTATTAGTTCGTGGTACTTGGTCTGAAGGCTTCAGAGCTCCTACAATAAGTGATTTGTATGGCGGTAGTTCTCAAACATTTACAACAGGATTTATAGATCCTTGTGATTCTGTATATGGTTCTGCAGCTGGTTCAGCGCGCTGTTTACAAGATGTACCTGCAAATTATCGTCAGTTGCAACAAGGTTTCGTTCCAACAACCGGACCTGCTGCGCAAACACCTGTACCATTTAACAGTGGTTCAAATGAGTTTTTACAGCCTGAAGAATCAACTAGCAAAACAATTGGTTTTGTATACAATCCAAGCTATGTTGAAAATTTAGATATTATTCTTGACTGGTGGAGTATTAAAATCACTGATACTGTTGTATCTGATTCACCAAATGAAATATTAAAAGATTGTTATATTGGTGGTGATGAATCACGTTGTGCTATGTTCTCGCGTGATCCAAGTAACTCTATCGTTAATGACCTAACTTATGGTACTCGTAATGCAGGCTTTACTGAAACATCAGGTATTGATCTTGCGTTAGCTTATGCATTCGAAACTGAGTTTGGTGATTTTAGAGCTACTATGGATAGTACTTATTTACTTAAATATGATTCAAAATCAACAAATGAGCCAGAAACTAAAGTAGAGTCTGATGTTGGTCATGAAGACACTTTCAGAGTTCGTTCAAGCTTGGGACTTAATTGGTCATATGGTGACTTTAGTGCAAACTGGGGCATCCGTTATTTCTCATCAATGCGCGAAGATTGTTACTTTGACGATAGATGTAGTGATCCAGAGTTCAAACGTGAATGGACTAATGGCGCCATAACACCGAAAAACAAAGTAGGTTCTACAACGTTTAATGATTTACAGTTAACTTACAATACGCCTTGGGAATCAAAATTATCAATTGGCGCTAATAACGTTTTTGATAAGCAAGGCCCAATTATGTATTCTGGCCCTAGCTCAACCTACTCTTACTACGGTGGTTTTGATATTGGTCGTCAATGGTACTTCCGTTATTCACAAAGCTTTTAATTTAAATTAATAAAATTAAAAAGAATAAAACCCACTGATTTTCGGTGGGTTTTTTATTTATGGTTAAAATAAAATATATTTTTATATTGAAGTTTATATTTTTTTATACGGGATTACTTAGTAAGCTGGTTGCGATTAAATATTATCAAATAATTTTTAAATTTTTTTTAGAGTAAGTGAAATTAGTTTATTTGGTTTACCCAGCGTGAATAAAGTTATTAAATTCGTTATTTCGTGAGTGTGAGCGTGTTTACTATCTCAGCTTTAGGTAAGTAAAGGTTAAATAATAAAAGCCTGAAAAATGATTTTACGCACTAGAAAGAGAGGTTTTATTTGTGTAAGTGACCTGAGTTATTCACTGAGGTAAATATATTTTTCGATAATTAAAATATTATATTTTCCAATTGTGGAATTACAATTTGAAATAATTTGACCTGTATTAATTCCAGCTGGCCCAAATTTTAACTATTCTAGCGGGTTAAATAAAGTGTTAACTACGGTATTGATTTTTTATGTAGAACAACTACATAAAAAATTCCGCCTTGTTAACACTCTATTTGTCTGTTTCTATAAGTGGTAATTAACTTAACGCTACTGGTATAATAAGACTTTTATAGCCCTTACTAATATTTATAGCTAAAGGATTAACTAACTGCTGCGTAAAAACAACCAAAACCGGGTAGGGTAAGGGTTTGTTTATCTAAGCTGCCATTGTGATGATTCAGTTCTGTATGTTGCACAATGTCAGTGTGTTCAATGTTGAGGCTTGCAGGCTCTTGCGCTAGGTTAAATACGCACAACATAGTCTGGCCTGCAAAACGACGGTAAAAAGCTAACAATGGCTCAGGGGTATTAATAAATTCAATATCGCCTTCGAGTAAGATAGCTTGTTGCTTACGCCATGTCATAAAATGGCGGAACGCATTTAGAATCGAATCACTATCGCTATCTTGTTTGCTTACAGTCTGGTGTTTGTGGTTTTCGTCAACAGGTAACCAAGGTTTCGTTGCAGAAAATCCGGCCTGTTCACCGTCATCATTATGCCATGGCATAGGCGTACGACAGCCATCTCGGCCTTTAAAGTTTGGCCAAAAAGTTATCCCATATGGGTCTTGTAAGTCTTCAAACGCCACACTTGCTTCACCAAGACCTAGCTCTTCACCTTGGTACATACATACACTACCGCGCAATGAAGCGAGTAGGGCGGTAAGCATTTTACACTGCGCAGGGTTTACTTCACCATTGTTACTCCAACGACTAGCAACACGTTCTACATCATGGTTACTAAAGGCCCAGCAAGGCCAGCCTTCTGTCATTCGTTCTTCCAATGTCTTAACCGTTGTACGAATATACTCACTGCTATAATCATTGGTTAGTAGCTCAAAACTGTAACCCATATGCAGTTTATCGCCACCGGCGGTGTATTCAGCCATAGTAGCAAGTGAATCCTCGGATGATATTTCACCCAAAGACACGGTACCAGGATATTTGTCTAACAGGGTACGAATATCTTGCATAAAGCTAATATTTTCAGGTTGGGTATTATTATAATGGTGATACTGAAAAGCATACGGATTATCTTCGCTAAAACCACGGCCTTGGCGTTTTTCTGGCGGTTTAGCTGGGTTATCACGTAGCTGTGCATCGTGATAACAAAAGTTAATTGCATCTAGGCGAAAACCATCTACCCCTTTTTTAAGCCAAAACTCAACATTATCTAATACTGCTTGACGTACATCTGGATTATGAAAATTAAGATCCGGTTGTTCAGTAAAAAAGTTGTGTAAATAATACTGGCCACGACGCGGCTCCCATTGCCAAGCAGGGCCACCAAAAATTGAAAGCCAGTTGTTTGGCTGGGTGCCATCTGGTTTTGCATCAGCCCATACATACCAATCAGATCTGGCGTTAGTTTTGTCTTCTCGGCTATCTAAAAACCATTGATGTTGGTCTGATGTGTGGCTCAATACTTGATCAATAATAATTTTAATATCGCGTTGATGAGCTTGTGCAATGAGCTCGTCAAAGTCATTAAGATCGCCAAAAAGAGGGTCTACGTCACGATAATCGCTGATATCATAGCCAAAGTCTTTCATTGGTGATTTAAAAAATGGTGAGATCCAAATAGCATCAACACCCAGACTTTTAATATAGTCTATCCGGCTGATGATCCCTTTTAAATCACCAATGCCGTCACCGTTGGTATCTTGAAAACTGCGCGGATAAACCTGATAAATCACGGCACCCTTATACCACTGCTGTTGAGCCATTTTTTTCTCCATCGTGACAACACTCCCCATTTTACCCTAGCAATTATTACTGTTTAGAAATGGTGTGTTCGTAATCTTGTTAGCAGTTCGATTAAAGCAAACTACGTTATTTTTTAAAAAGCATACGTGAAGGGCTTGATACTGTAAAAAGGATGCATACGTATGCATGCTAAATAGATCGCTTTGATAAGGAAAACAGCTTCTGAAAAACCTATTAACAAAGGTATGTGAGCGGCAAATAGATGTTTACCAATTCTCGTTTTCGTATCATTAACAAAGTAGCAAATCCAACTTGGTGCATATTATATGGGTTCTGTAGCGTTATGGTGCAGCGCCATTAATGGTCTTACCAATTGGCATTTTGTGAGGGGGGCGATCGGGACTCGAATGCAAAGTGTGAATGCACTAATAATTAAGGTATTAAACTGTAAATCGCCGCGCTGAAGGAGCTCGATGCAGTACATATTTCTTTTATAAAATAGAATGATCAATTATCCCCTCTTTATACCTATAAAAACAAGGTGTTGCCATTATTTGTGTGAATTTTTTGTTAACTTTGTTGGTTTTGTACTAGCCTGAATACGTATGCATAAAGTTGTTAAAAAAATAAGGCGGGCGTTAATATTCATCCTGACAACAAAATAGCTAACAAATGGTTTGCTTCTATCACAAGCAACTCGCTAAAAGTTAGTAATATAAAATTGGGTAACGGGAAACACATCATGTCTATGTTCAAACCAAGTATATTAACAATTGCACTTGCAACCGCAGGCTTAACTAGCATGTCAGGTTTTGCAGCTGAGCAACAAACAACTGCGAATGAAGATTTAGAAGTCATTGAAGTGAAAGGTTTTCGTCGTAGTTTAATTCAAGCTATCGACACTAAACGTTTCAGCAGCTCAGTAGTAGAGGCAATCTCAGCAGAAGATATTGGTAAGTTACCAGATTCGTCTATTGCAGAATCAATTGCGCGTCTACCTGGTCTTGCCGCGCAACGATTAGATGGCCGTGCAAGTTCAATTACTATTCGTGGTATGGGCGAAGACTTTAGTACCACAACATTTAATGGTCGTGAGCAAGTATCGATTGGTGATAACCGTGGTGTTGAATACGACTTATACCCGTCAGAAGTGATCAGCGAAGTTGTTGTATACAAAACGCCAGACGCATCTTTAACGACCCAAGGGATTGGCGGTACCGTTGATTTACGCTCTACGCGTCCTCTATCAGCCGGTGAACAATCAATTACTGCAAATGTGCGTTTTGAACAAAACGAAATGGATGCAGTTAATCCAGAAATGGATAATAAAGGTTATCGTGGTTCGTTTGGTTATGTAGATCAATTTGCTGACGATACCATTGGTGTTGCATTTGCTTATGCCCACATGGAATCACCAAATCAAGAACAACGCTGGAATGCATGGGGTTATGATCCAAGTGGTGCTGATGGCGATTTACGTTTGACGGGCGCTAAGCCTTATGCACGTTCATCAGAGCTAACAAGAGATAGCTTTTTAGGTGTGCTTGAGTTTGCACCATCAGATAAACTGCATATTACCGCCGATGCGATGTATGTTGATTTTGAAGATAAGCAAATATTACGAGGCATAGAGCTGCCATTAAATTCAGGTCGTGCAGATACAAATTATGAAACGTTAGCTACCAATGGTGGCGTTGTTACTCAAGGCCAAGTTAATAATATTAAAACCTTAGTTCGTAATGACGTAAACTTTAGGACTGCTGATTTACTCGCGCTTGGTTTTAACGTTGAATACGATATAAATGACAGCTGGCAAGTGGCTGCTGATGTGAGTTATTCAAAGGTTGAACGTGATGTCTGGGGTCTTGAAAGCTATGCAGCGACAGGACGTGGTGACAACGAAGGCCTTGGTGATAACCTACAATACAGCCTTGACAGTGGTATGGCTGGCGCCATTTTTACCCCTACACTTGATTATTCAGACCGTGATTTATTTCAACTGGGCGCAGCACGTACTTGGGGAAATAGTGTTGTTGGTGGCGATGGTCAAGATGGCTTTTTAAATAGACCACATGTTGAAGATGAATTAGCATCATTAAAGTTAAGTGCAAAAACTTACATTGAAAACAGCCCGATAAGCCAAGTTGAATTTGGTGTTAACTACAGCAGCCGTGAAAAAGATAAACAAGATACCGGTGAGTACCTGCGCCTCAAGCAGTATCCTGAAATGGTGCGTATCCCAGATGAATACTACCTAGGCTCAGTATCACTTGATTTTATTGGTATGGGTGACATGATTGCGTATGATTCGTTAGCCCTATACAACAGCGGCGCGTACGATTCATTTAATCAAGCTGATACTGATACAGGCCGTTGGGCAAATATTTGGACTGTACAAGAGGATATTTTAACTGCCTATGTTAAAGCTGATTTAGATACTGAATTGTTTGGTTTACCTGCACGCGGCAACGTGGGCTTGCAAATTGTAAATACAGATCAAAGCTCTGACGGTTATGCGGTTGATTCAGATCCGGATACAGGCCTTGTCCGTGTACAATCGAATAGAGCAGGCGACAAGTATACTGAATTTTTACCAAGCTTGAACTTGAACTTATCGTTGACTGAAGATCAAATGCTACGCTTTGGTTTAGCTCGTACAATGTCGCGTTCACGTATGGATCGTATGAATGCAAGTAACAGCTACAGCTTTGATGCGGCAAAAAACAACGTTACAACACCACCGACTAATCTAGAAAATTCACCGTGGAGTGCAAGTGGCGGTAACCCAAGTTTGCGTCCTGTTATTGCTAATCAAATCGACTTATCGTATGAGTATTACTTTAGTGCGGAAGGTTATTTTGCAGCTGCTTTATTTCATAAAGACATAGAAGATTGGCAGTTCAACACGCAAATAGTGGGTGATTTTGCTGATGTTGATACACCTAATGGTGAAGTGCCGATCACTAACCAAGGTCTAGTGAGCGCATGGGATAACGTAGGCGATGCAAAAGTATCAGGCCTTGAGTTAACAGCGACATTACCAGGTAATATACTCAGCGATAGCCTTGAAGGCTTTGGTACAGTTATTAGCGCTACCTTTTTAGATTCTTCGCTTGATAACCTCAATGGTGAGAAAGAAGAAATTCCAGGTCTATCAGATAAAGTTTATAACTGGACACTTTATTATGAAAACTACGGTTTTCAAGCACGTGTGAGTATGCGTTACCGCTCTGACTTCTTAGGTGAAGTAAATGGTCTATCATTAGCAAGAACAACGGTCGTTGTTGCAGAAGAGACTATCTGGGATGCCCAAATTGGTTACGATTTCTCTGAGTCTAGCATTGAAGCATTACAAGGTCTTACTGTATCGCTACAAGCACAAAACTTAACTGATGAGCCGTTTGTAACTTATCATGACGGCAATAAAGCAACGGTACGTGATTATCAAAGCTATGGGGCTAATTATTTATTAGGCTTTGCTTATAAATTTTAATTAAATATACCCAAGTCAGTATGATTCAGTTGTATTAAACGCGATTGAGACAAGATACTAGGGATCTCAATAGAGATCCCTTTTTTATTTGTGAGGAGTGATAAATGAAAGCGATAGAAAAAATTGTTATCTTAGGCGGCGGCAGTGCAGGTTGGATGACCGCTGCGATGTTAGCAAAAGTGTTTTCTAAGCAGCTATCAATCACTTTAATAGAATCACCCGATATTCCAACTGTTGGTGTAGGGGAGGCAACTATCCCTGCGATACAGACTTTCAACAATGTCTTGGGGCTTGATGAACACGTTTTTTTAAAGCGCACTCAAGGCACTTATAAACTTGGTATTCAATTTGAAAATTGGGGCCAACAAGGCGATAGTTACCAGCATGCATTTGGTGATATTGGCAGAGGGCTTGGGATCACCCCATTTCATCACTTTTGGCTCAAAAGCAACCAAAGCAAAACAACGCAAACCTTATGGGACTTCAGTGTTAATGCGATTGCGGCAAACCATAATAAATTCCACCCAAATCCACAGATTGGTAAAACGCCTTTAGCTGGGCTTACTTATGCTTATCACTTTGATGCGGGCAAATACGCAAAGTTATTACAAGAGTTTGCAATTGCGCAAGGTGTAGAATATCTCAGTGGTACGATGGAGTCTGTAAAATTAGACGATAATGGCTTGATTAAAACACTTGAACTCAGTGATGAACAAACCATAAAAGGTGATTTTTTTATTGATTGCAGCGGCTCCAGTGCACGCTTGATTGAACAGGCGTTGGGGGTTAAATACCAAAGTTATCAGCATTGGCTTTTCTGTGATCGTGCAATTGCAGTGCAAACTAAACCGCTGAAAAATACGCCGCCATTTACTCGTTCGATTGCAAAAGATGCCGGGTGGCAATGGCAAATTCCGCTGCAAAATAGAGTGGGGAATGGGCTGGTATATAGCAGCCAATTTATGAGTGCTGAACAAGCTGAACAACAGTTATTTAATAGTTTAGAAACTGAGACCATAACGGCCCCAAAACATATTAAGTTCACGCCAGGAAGACGCGAACAGCAGTGGTTTAAAAACTGTTTAAGTATTGGTTTATCTAGTGGCTTTTTAGAACCTTTGGAATCTACCAGCTTACATTTAATACAAACCAGTATAGCTCGGTTTATTAAGTTATTTCCGGCGCACCCTGATTGTGAGTTATCGGCGCATGCTTATAATTTACAAGCCAAAAATGAATTTGAAAAAATTCGTGATTTTATTATTTTGCATTACGCTGTTAATCAAAAGCAGTCTCCATTTTGGCAACGGTGTGGCGCTATGACATTACCTGACTCATTACAGCAACGTATTGCACTCTTTAAACGAACAGGTACGCTATCAATACAAGCAGATGAACTTTTTTCAGAGGTTGCTTGGCTACAAGTTTTAATTGGACAAGGGATCAGACCACAAAGTTATCATCCGCTCGCACGTGCAATTTCAGATTCTGAGCTGGATGAGTTCTTATCAAATATAACCACAATCCAACAACAATACGTGACTCACTTACCAACACATGAGCAATATTTACAGCAATTTTGCAGTGGCTCAGAGTTAGCAAAAGGTCACCTTTAGTATGAATATTATTATTGTTGGTGGCGGTACAGCAGGGTGGATGGCTGCTAATTTATTAAATCATTCTCTCACTGATACCCATGTCACTTTAATTGAATCACCAACAATTGCGCCTATTGGTGTTGGTGAAGGGTCGACTGCGCAGTTAAAACAATTCTTCGATACATTAAATATTAGCGAAAGTGAGTGGATGCCTCAATGCAATGCAACCTACAAACTGGGGATTGAATTTAAAAATTGGTCTACCCATCCAGGTCATGAGCAGTATTTTCACTCATTTTATGGGCAGACGGATTTACATACACAGCAGCAATTTATAAAAAGTTGTTTGTTAAAACGTCAAGGTGTAGCGATTGATGCACATCCCGACAGCTATTTTTTAGCAGCCTACTTAGCTAAGCAACGGCGTGGGCCACATACTCAAGCGGACTTTCCATTTCAGCAAAGTTATGGTTATCATTTTGACTCGGGACTGCTTGGGCTATTTTTAGCTAATAGAGCAACAAGCAAAGGTGTTAAGCACCTAAAAAGCACCATAGCGCAGGTTGAGCTTGATTCTGCAGGCAACATCAAGCAGCTTGTTCTTGATGAAAACAGTGATGGACAGCAGTGTATTGCAGCTGATTTTTTTATCGATTGTAGTGGTTTTAAAGGATTGCTTATTCAGCAAGCATTAGCCGTACCTTGGCTTAGTTTTAAAGAAAATCTATTTAACGACAGTGCTATTGTACTGCCGACAATGAGTAATCAATTACAAGCCCCGCAAACAACTTCAACCGCATTAAAATATGGATGGCAATGGGCTATTCCGCTTACCAATCGTATTGGCAATGGTTATGTTTACAGCCAAGACTTTTGCAGTGCTGATGAAGCAGAAACAGAACTTAGAACCAAACTCGGCTTACTCAATTGCGATGTACCTGCACGTAAGCTAACAATGAAAGTAGGACGAGTTAAGCAACATTGGTATAAAAACTGTTTAGCTGTAGGTTTATCGCAAGGCTTTATTGAACTTCTTGAAGCAACTGCTTTACATTTAGTGCAGCAAACAATCGAATCGTTTATCGCATGTTTTGAGCATAACCGACCGAGTGAAGTAAAACGTGATCCGTTCAATATGCAAATTAATAACCGTATAGAAGGTATTCGCGATTATATTGTGTGTCATTATCGCGCATCTAATCGTCGAGATACCGAGTATTGGCAAGCAAATGGTCAAAATGAAATGCTATCAGCCTCGTTAAAAAATATTCTTCAGTGCTGGCTATCGCGTAATGATTTAACCGGCGAAATTGCCCATCAAGGGATTGAAAACTACTATTCAAGTCTGTCGTGGCATACCTTATTGAGCGGTTATGGCGTCTTCCCTCCTAGCGTTGCTAAGCCAAGTTATACGCAACAACAGCAAATTAAAGAGCTTTATAATTTTAACCATCAGTGTGCAAGCCATTTTAGAGCGCTTACGCCCATCATCCCGCAGCAAAAATAATCAGGATATTAATATGAGACTATCAAAAAGCGCATTACTGTTAGTAACAGTAATGCTGAGTTTTCAGCTGCACGCAAAAATGCGCGTTGAGCCACAAAACTGGTGGGTTGGTATGCAAAATAATACCTTGCAAATTATGCTGCATGATCAAGGTATTGCTAAGCAACAATGGCAATTAGCATCTTACTCAGGGGTGAGTTTAAAAAGTGTAACTAAAACAGATAACCCAAATTACGCTTTTTTAAATATTGAAATAAATCCAATAGCAAAGCCAGGTGTTTTAGTGTTTAGCAGTAAATCAGGGGAGCGTTTTGAGTATCAATTGCATGCACGTAAAGCTAATAGCAGTAAACGTAACGGTTTTGATAGCAGTGATACCATTTACTTAATTAATCCGGATCGCTTTGCTAATGGCGATAGCAGCAACGACACAGTAAAAGGAGTGCTTGAGGGTGCAAATCCAATTGAGCGAGGTGGGCGTCACGGTGGCGACATTCAAGGTGTAATTAACGCACTGCCGTATTTGCAAAAACTGGGCGTAACCCAGCTTTGGTTAACACCACCGCTTGAAAATGATATGCCCAGCTACTCTTATCACGGTTATGCAATTACCGATTTTTACACTATCGACCCACGCATGGGCTCAAATGAGTTATATCGCGAGTTATCAGCCAAAGCGAAACAACACGGTATTGGTATAGTGATGGACCTAGTGCTTAATCACTTTGGCTCTGAGCATGAATGGATGACAGATAAACCCACATCAGATTGGATCAATTTTAATGGCGAGTTTGCAAACGGTAAACATGCTACCAGCCATGCTCGTCAAACCATTCAAGACCCACATGCAAGTGAGTTTGATAAACGCCAGTTTAGCGATGGCTGGTTTGTAGCCACAATGCCGGATCTAAACCAGCGGCAACCGTTATTAGCAAACTACCTTATCCAAAATGCTATTTGGTGGATTGAATACGCCGACTTAAGCGGTATTCGCGTTGATACCTATTCATATTCAGACAAAGCCTTTTTAGCTGACTGGACTAAAGCCATAATGACTGAGTATCCCGCTTTTAATATTGTTGGCGAAGAGTGGACCACCAATCCTGCGATTGCTTCATATTGGCAAGCAGGAAAGGTAAATAACGACGGCTATACCTCAAGCTTACCAAGCGTGATGGATTTTTCATTACAAGAGTCACTTATTCAAGCACTTAATGAAGAGGAGAGTTGGAACACTGGCTGGGTAAAAGTGTATCAATCAATCGCCAATGACTTTTTATACCCAAATCCAGACAACTTGCTCGTGTTTGCCGATAACCACGACATGAGCCGAGTTTACACTCAGCTTAAGCAAGATCTTGCTAAAACGAAAATGGCGATGACTATGTTGCTTACCACTCGTGGTATTGCACAAATGTATTATGGCACCGAAGTATTGCTTGATAATACGGGCAGTAATGATCACGGTGATATCCGTATTGATTTCCCCGGTGGTTTTAAAGGTCAGCCAAGTAATGCTTTTACAGGACAAGGGTTATCAGATGAGCAGCGTGATATGCAGCAAACCATCACCACCTTACTTAATTTTAGAAAGCAAAGCCCAGCAATAGCGCAAGGTAAACTGGTTCATTTTAGTCCTAAATCAGGTATATACAGTTACGCGCGGATAAGTGAACAGCAAACTTTGTTGGTGTTTTTAAATAAAAATACCGCAGCAAAAAACTGGTCATTAGCGTATCTGCAAGAGGTTATTGGGCAATACAAAAAGGCTGTGAGTCTTTTTACTGAACAGCAAATAAATATAACAGATACAGTGACCTTAGCGCCTATGAGTGCAACGGTATTAATAATTGAATAAAGCCTGTGTGAATACGTATGCAGCCGCTGTCAGTCAGTGGCAGTTCACTTTAGTATTAAATTTATAATAAAAATGACGTTTAAATGACAACCCATTAAAACGTCAGATCTAAGTAAGAACATTATGACAACAAATAAAACCACAATTAGTACATTCAAATATGGCTCATGGGTATTAGCTAGTAGCTTGTTATTGTCGAGCTGCTCAGATGAGCCCACAACCCCCAGTACTGACAAAAAGGTAGCTGAACAAGTTAACGAGCATTCAAAGCCGGTTGTGTATCAGGTATTCACGCGCTTATTTGGTAATACGCAAACAGCCAATATTCCGTGGGGAACCAAAGAGCAAAATGGCGTAGGCACATTTAGTGACTTTAATGATACTGCTTTAAGTGGCATTAAAGAACTTGGTACCACCCATATTTGGTATACCGGCGTGTTACACCATGCTTTGGTCGGCGATTACAGCCAATATGGAATTAGCCAAGATGACCCGGATGTAGTGAAAGGCCGTGCCGGCTCGCCGTATGCAATTAAAGATTATTACGATGTAAACCCAGATTTAGCCATTAATCCAGAGCGCCGCCTCGAAGAGTTTGCTGCATTAATTGAGCGCACCCATCGACACGGTATGAAAGTGGTCATTGATATTGTGCCAAATCATGTGGCGCGTCATTATCAATCAACCGCTAAACCCGCTGGAGTTAAAGATTTTGGTGAGCAAGATGACACCAGCGTAGAGTATGCCCGCGATAATAACTTTTATTACGTTACTGGGCAGTCATTTCAAGTACCAACCAGTGAAAACTACCAAGTGCTAGGCGGTAATGCCCACCCACTTGCTGATAACTTATTTGCTGAAACGCCTGCAAAATGGACTGGTAATGGTGCCCGTGCTGCTAAGCCTGATATAAACGACTGGTACGAAACAGTTAAAGTAAATTATGGCGTAAAACCTGACGGTAGTTATGACTTTCCAACTCTGCCCGATGAGTATGCTACTAAAGATTTACGCGCGCACTTTGAGTTTTGGCAGGATAAAGAGTTGCCAAACAGCTGGTATAAGTTTCGTGATATCGCGCTATATTGGCTCGATAAAGGCGTAGATGGCTTTCGCTATGATATGGCCGAAATGGTACCAGTAGAGTTTTGGAGCTTTCTAAACTCATCAATCAAGATGCACAACCCAGAGGCATTTTTACTAGCCGAGGTATACAATCCCGCACTATATCGCCCGTATATCCAGCAAGGAAAAATGGATTACTTGTACGATAAAGTCGGCTTTTACGACACCTTAAAAGCTGTTATGCAAGGCACGCAACCGGCAGACACTATTTTTAATGCTCAGCAAAAAGTGGCTGACATAGAGCAGCATATGCTGCACTTTTTAGAAAACCATGACGAACAACGTATCGCCAGCCCTGACTTCGCAGGTAGTAGTGAAAAGGGCAAACCCGCATTAGTAGTATCAAACCTTATTAGCCGTGCGCCAACACTATTATATTTTGCTCAAGATGTGGGAGAAGATGGCTCTGAATATGCCGGCTTTGGCAAACCAACTCGCACCAGTATTTTTGACTACATTGGCGTGCCAGCGCATCAAGCGTGGATGAACAACGGCAAGTTTGATGGTGCTTTATTAACACCGGCACAAGGTCAATTACGTGAATATTACAAAGCCGTTATGGCGTTGAGTAAACATCCAGCAGTTGTAGCTGGTGACATGCAACCACTGATGGTTACTGGCAGCGAAAAAGTTGCTGCGTTTAGCCGCAGTATCGGTAATCAACAAATTTGGGTGGTGAGTAATTTTGCTGAGCAAGTCAGTCAGATCAGTATTGATATTCCACTTAACACACTGACGCAAAATACCAGCGAAAAATTACAATTGCTTGATTTGCTAGAGGCGAATCAAAACGCCGAGCTAACTATTACAGCTGAGCAGGCACACATTAGTTTAACTTTAAATGCGCTTAGCAGTGCAGTATTAACCACTGGAGCTCATAATGAAAAATAACAAACCAGATTTAAGTTTTTGGCAAATATGGAACATGTGCTTTGGCTTTTTAGGCATTCAATTTGGCTTTGCACTGCAAAACGGTAATGTAAGCCGAATATTTCAAACCCTTGGGGCTAATGTAGATGACATTCCTATTTTGTGGGTAGCAGCACCACTCACAGGGTTAATTGTACAGCCAATTATTGGTTACTGGAGCGATAAAACCTGGGGCAAATTAGGCCGCCGTCGTCCGTTTTTTTTATACGGCGCTATTTTAACCACATTATCGTTATTTATTATGCCAAACTCACCAACACTTTGGATTGCAGCGGGCATGTTATGGATCATGGATGCATCGATTAACGTCACCATGGAACCATTTCGCGCCCTTGTAGGCGATAATCTACCAAACAAACAGCGTGCTACTGGCTATGCAATGCAAAGCTTTTTTATAGGCGTAGGCGCCGTGGTTGCTTCTGCACTCCCTTGGATGATGACGAACTGGTTTGATATTGCCAACACTGCCGCAGCAGGGCAAATTCCTGATTCAGTAAAGTACTCATTTTACTTTGGTGCAGTTGTATTGCTGGTCGCAGTAGGCTGGACAATTATAACCACCAAAGAATATTCACCTGAAGAATTGGCCGCATTTAATCAACAAGAGCAAGCTCAAGTTGAACAGACGGTTTGTGCACAAATTAACTTTAGTAAAGGCGGCAGTGTATTTACTGTTTTAGGGCTTGCCGTACTTGGTTTAGTCATGGGATTAAACCTAGAAAAAGAGCTGTACCTATTAGCAGCTGGCTTAGTGAGTTTTGGCGTTATTCAATTTATTGCAGCCGCACTACAGGCAAAAAACCACACCAGCGGTGGCTTTTACCAAGTCGTTAACGATGTATTCACCATGCCAGAGGCGATGAAACAACTTGCTTGGGTGCAGTTTTTTAGCTGGTTTGCATTATTTGCCATGTGGATTTACACCACCTCAGCGGTAACCAGTTTTCATTATGGTAGCAGCGACACAAGTTCAGCGGCGTATAACAATGGTGCAGACTGGGTGGGTATTTTATTTGCGGCTTACAACGGTTTTGCTGCATTGGCGGCTTTATGTATCCCGATCATCGTTAAGCGTGTTGGTTTAAAACTAGCGCATGCACTTAACCTTATTTTAGGTGCGTTAGGTTTGGCGAGCTTTATGTTTATACAAGAACCGAGCTTACTTATTTGGCCAATGATAGGTATTGGTTTTGCGTGGGCGTCTATTTTGTCGTTGCCTTACGCCATGTTAAGTACCTCAGTACCGAGTCATAAAATGGGTGTGTATATGGGAATATTTAACTTTTTTATTGTGATCCCACAATTATTAGCCGCCAGTGTCCTTGGCCTGATACTTCGTCACTTTTTCCAAAATCAACCTATTTACGCATTGATGCTAGGTGCTGTGTCTTTTGTACTTGCAGCGGTTGCCGTACTGCGTGTTAAACAGTCTTAATTTAAGGGGCTAAAATGAAAAAATATAACCTAATTACCGCGACAATATTGGCCGCAGGCCTTGTCGGTTGTGGCGTGCAAAATACGCAAACTAGTGCAGTAGCGCAAACATCAGTGAGTGCCCCAGGCGCACCAGGCGAAGCCCCATTTTGGGCATACGCAGGCAAAACTGGGATAGGCACGTCTTTTGAGCAATATCAAAATGGCCATTACAGTGACGACGCGCCAACAGCTAAAGTGTCAAAAGTATGGTTTTCGATTGCTAAAGGGATGATCACCGAAACTATGTTTGGGCTTATTCATCAAGCGCAAATTAAAGACATGCAATTTGTTGTAGTCGGGAAAGATTTTACAGTCACCGAAGCTGACGATTTAGACGTTACCATTGATTACTTATACAAAGACGATAAAGGCCGCCCGTTATCATTAGCATACAAAGTAGTAAGCAAAGATAAGCAAGGTCGCTTTAGCCTCGAAAAACATATATTTACCGATCCAGACGGTCAAAGCTTATTTGTACGCAGTATTTTTAATACCCAGCTTGACGGTGTAAAAGCATTTGTAACAGTTAACCCGTATATAAACAACAACGGCTTAGATGACTTTGCAAAAACCACCGAGCAAGGGTTGGTAGCGTGGCAGGGCGAAAATTACTTGTCATTGCAAGGTGCAAAGCCATTTAAACAAACAAGTGTCGGTTTTACGGGCGTGAGTGATGGTTTAAGCCAGCTTAAAACAACTCAGCAGCTTACCCGTGTTTATAAAACTACCGGTGAACAATCGGGGAATGTTAGTTTATTAGCAGAGCTGGGTGAAATTGGTGAAAACAGCCAGTTCGATTTAAGCCTAAGCTTTGGTAACAACCAGCAATCAAGCTTTAAACAAGGGCAAGCTACGCTAGCCAAAGGTTACCAAGCTGTGCTTGATAATTACAACGGTAAAGGCGAAGCCCTTGGTTGGCAAGACTACCTGCAAAGCCTTGCACCGCTAAATAACATGAGCGAACAAACCGCTGATAACGGCAAATTACTTTATACCAGTGCTATGGTGTTAAAAGCCCAAGAAGACAAAACTCATGCAGGGGCACTTATTGCCTCTTTATCTAACCCATGGGGCGAAACCGTATCTGCTAAAACCGGCTCTACCGGTTACAAAGCGGTATGGGTGCGCGACTTTTATCAAGTTGCCATGGCATTTATGGCACTAGGCGATACCGCAACAGCCAAAACCGCATTTGAATACCTTGAAAAAGTACAAGTAAACAGCAAAACCCAGGGCAACAACGGCGACACAGGGTGGTTTTTACAAAAAACACACGTAGATGGCGAACTTGAATGGGTAGGCGTACAGCTAGACCAAACCGCTATGCCTATTATGCTAGCGTGGAAGCTTCATCAGGCAGATGTGTTAAGTGATGCTGAGCTAACTGATTGGTATACCCGCATGTTAAAACCGGCCGCTGACTTTTTGGTAGACGGTGGGCGCGCTAAAATCCTATGGAACGACATGCAAATAACCCCACCTGCGACTCAACAAGAGCGTTGGGAAGAGCAAGCAGGGTATTCACCATCAACCACCGCTGCTGTTGTTGCCGGTTTAATTACCGCTGCTGATATTGCAAAAATGGCAGGAGATGAGGTGAATGCTAAACGCTACCTTGCAACAGCAAAAAGTTACAACGCCGATATAGAAAGTATGATGTTTACCACCGCAGGTAATTTAGAATCAAACGTTTCAGACGGCGAGTATTTTATACGTATTGGCCAAGACAAAGACGCCAACTCAAATACCAAAATTAACGCTAATAATGGCCGTGACGGGTTTAACAAAAAACAAATACTTGATGGTGGATTTTTAGAGTTGGTTCGCTATGGTGTACGTGATGCGCTAGCACCGAGCATAGTAAAAACACTCCCAGAATATGATGACGAAACCCTAACAGATAATCTACAAGTTAAATACAGCTTTGAGTTTACTGATGGCAGCGGCACATTTGCAGGCTACCGCCGTTATGGTAACGACGGATACGGTGAAGATGAAGTAACGGGCGCTAATTATGCGCAAGGCGGAAAAAATAGCCCAGGGCAACGTGGGCGAGTTTGGCCATTTTTTACCGGTGAACGGGGCCATTATGAAATTGCCGCCGCAAATGCTAATAATACCTTAGATGCAACAAAACAGCAGGCTATTAAAAATAGCTATGTAAAAGGGCTAGAGCAATTTGCTAACGAAGGCATGATGCTACCAGAACAAGTATGGGATGGCGTAGGCGTAAATAAAGCAGGATACACGTTAGGCGAGGGTACAAACTCGGCCACACCACTGGCGTGGACGCATGCTGAATACGTGAAGCTAGTGCGCTCATTAAGTGACAAGCAACTATGGGATCATTACCCAGTGGTAACTAAAGCACTAAGATAACCGCAAACTATCCGCAGTTCAGGTTAATTAACATAGCCGTAGTAAAATACGGCTATGTTAATTATTACAATAATAACGAGGCTGAAATGAAAACATTTACCTTGAGCGCATTAGCATTAGCAATCATGTTAACAGGCTGCCAAAGCGCACCATCATTAAATACCAACACTAACAATATCGCCAGATCGCAATTAAATACTAAACAACACGCAACGCCTTGGTGGCAAAATGCGGTATTTTACCAAATTTGGCCCCGCAGTTTTTACGACAGCGATGCTGATGGCCATGGCGACTTTAACGGTATGACCCAAAAGCTCCCGTATTTACAAGAGCTCGGCGTAAATGCACTGTGGTTAACCCCCATGTTTGAAGCACCGTCGTATCATGGCTATGATTTTACTGAATTTTACCAAGTAGAAAACGACTACGGCAGCATGGCCGAGTTTGAAGCCTTTATAAAAGCCGCTGATGATAAAGGCATGAAAGTCATACTTGATTTAGTTATAAACCATATATCAAGTAACCATGAATGGTTTCAGCGTTCAGCAAAACAACAAGCCCCTTATGCTGATTACTTTATTTGGCGCGACGATATGCCAAAAGCCGGTAGCGGTTGGGGCCACGCATGGAGTAATAACGACCAACCCGACGCAGTATGGCATTGGAATGAAACACGTCAGCAGTATTACTATGGTGCGTTTGGAGCAAGCCAACCTGATTTAAATTTACGCCACCCTGATGTTATTGCCGAAATGGAAAAAATGGCCAAGTTTTGGCTTGATAAAGGGGTTGCTGGCTTTAGGTTAGACGCTGTACGCTTTGCCATGGAAAGCGGCGGCAATACACAGGCCGACACAGACGAAACCATAGCTTACTGGCAGCACTTTAATCAGTATGTAAAAAGTGTAAACCCTGAGGCATATTTGGTGGGTGAAGCCTGGGCAGATATTCCTGTGGCGGCAAAATACTACGGCGAAGGTAAAGGGCTTGATCAGGGCTTTGATTTTGAAGTGGGCTATAAAATCCTTGGCTTATTAAAGCCAGGCGCCAGTGGCGAAGCGCAATTTGGCACCATGCAGTCTAACCAGCAAAAAAATACGGTTGATGCCAATGTGCTCAAACAAAATATACAGCAACGTATTGACTCGAGCGCACCACTTGACTTTTTTGCGCCGTTTTTAACCAATCACGACCAAGAGCGAGTGGCTTATCAGCTAGCAGAGCAAGACGATAAAGCAAAACTTGCCGCCGCCATGTTATTTAGCTCCCCTGGCACACCGTATATTTATTACGGCGAAGAAATTGGCTTAACACAAGGTGGCACAGGTCACGACGTTTATAAACGCGCGCCAATGCAATGGGACAACAGCAGTCAAGCCGGTTTTACCAAAGCTAAAACCAGTTGGGTTGAACAAAGTGAATTATTTGGTAAAGACTTTACCAGCTGGTGGCCTGAATTTTTAGCCGAGCAGCTTAGCGCAGGCGATCGCAATGTAAAAACGCAACAAGCAGACTCTGATTCACTTTGGCGTTTATATCAGCACTTAATTTCGCAGAAAAAACAGCGCCCAGAGCTGGGTATTAAAGGCAGTTATGAATTAACGCAACACGACAACGGCCTAGTTGAAATAACCCGCGAGTTAAACGGCAGTAAAAGTATGTTTATTCTTAATTTAACCGCTAACCCGCAAAGCATCAGCGGTATAAAATGTCAGGGGTTAACGCCTAGCTGGCAACACGACCTCAATGACGAACAACTCGCTGGCTATGGTTTGTTGTTATTGAATAACACACTTTAAATAAAATTCATCCGTTGGGGCTAACATATGTTAGCCCCAATTCGTGAAAATGGGCTAATTACGCCATTGGCGCCTTGCTGCAAAACATGCGTGTAAATTTGGGTTGTTCTCACATCAGTGTGACCTAATTGTACCTGAACCGTTCGAATATCAGCGCCACTTTGGAGTAAGTGCGTAGCGAAAGAATGGCGTAAAGTATGTGGGGTAACGTGTTTATTAATGTTGGCATCCTTAGCTGCTTTTTTAACCGCGCGCTGTACTTGCTTTTCATCTATATGATGCCTTCTCAACTGTTTACTTTCAGGATCAACACTGAGCTTATAAGATGGAAATAAATATTGCCATCCCAGCTGCTTGTTATGATTGGGGTATTTTTTACGTAATAAGTGGGGCATGTAAACGCCACTGTATAGAGGATTTTTAAGATCAAGCTGTAAATAACTATTTACTAATTGTACTTGTGCGCGCAATTGAGGAATTAGCTCTATCGCGAGTGTTACAATACGGTTTTTGCCTCCTTTTCCATCCCAAATTCGAACACAGCTATAATCAAAGTCAATATCTTGTACCCGTAAACGTAGTGCTTCCATTAGCCGCATACCGCTGCCATAAAGTAGCGCACAAGCTAAATAGTGCTTTGCAGAGCACACTTTAAAAAAATGATTTATTTCTTGCTGTGTTAAAACTACCGGTAGTTTAGTTGCTCGTTTGCTCTTAACACAATCTAATGATAATGAGAGTGGCTTGTTAATGACCTCTTTAAATAAAAAGCTTAACGCATTTAAGGCTTGTGTTTGCGTATTGGGTGCAACATTTAGCTGGTTAACTAGATGGTTTAAAAATAGCTCAACTTCATTATTTCCCATTGTTGTTGGGTGCCGCATAGAGTTAAAGCGAATAAATGCAGCTATCCAGTATAAGTAAGCTTTAATGGTACTTTTAGCGTAGCGTTTTAAATACATTTGTTCAGAAATCATAGTTAAAAAAGGTGATTTCATAGTGTGAATCTCCAAAAGCAAGATGCTGTGCATATAGACAGTGCTTTGCTTTTTGTCTAATATTACTGATCTCCACCATTTTGGTGTATTTCTCCATTTATAAAACATGAGCAAAGTTAACTAATTGTTTACAGGTGTTTATTTGAGAGATAAGATAAACCCATTGTAATATGCGGATATTTGTCGCTTTGTAAAAAGACAAATGTCGTAGACTAAATTGTTAGGCTTCTTAAATGGGGCTGTTTTTACAAAGGGGAAGATATATGGATTGGATCGCAACAAATAAAGAGTGGTTATTTAGTGGAGTCGGTTTAGCTATTGTAAGTTTTATATTAACTAAATTATTTTCAGGAACTAAGAACGATGACAACCCACCATTACAGTCAACTAATAATAATATTGATATAAAAATTGATAATACAAATGAATCTTCTGCTAAGGATAAACCATCAAAAGCTAATGAAGAGAAGGTCAATGTAGAGCCTGTAATAAAAAAAACATTAGATGATTTTAAAAATGAAACTAGGATCCTATTTATCGATGACGATATGCGCTTCAAGGTTTCAAAAATATTAATTCGAAGTGGGTGGGTGCACACAAAATTAATTAAGGACTGCGAAACGTTAGATGAGCAGGATGTTATTAATGCTTCAATATTATTTATTGATGTTCAAGGCGTTGGGTTAGCGATGGGCTTTAATGATGAAGGCTTAGGCCTAGCTCTTGCAATAAAACAAAAATACCCTCAGAAAAAAGTAGTTATATATTCTGCTGAAACTCAAGGTGATAGATTTCACAAAGCCTTAAGGGAAGCTGACTCTTTCTTAGCAAAAAATGCAGATCCTTATGAATTTCAGCGACTTGTTGAAGAGTTTACTATTGGTGGGGTGTCTTAACTTATGACTGTTCGCTATCAAATTCAAAACTCTCTAGGAAATGTGATTTTTTGTGGATTATTACCTTATGAAGTTACTTTAATAAAATATATAAACTCTCAATCTCAGAAAATTGATGGTGGAACTATAAGAGCTGGTGTTTTAAAAAACAACTCATTTACAGTTTATGGATTCACTTCAGGTAAGGACTTTTTAAAGAGTTCACAAAAGTTTAAAACACAGTTAAATGTAATTTTAAATACTGCGGATTCAATCGATGAAATAATTGATAGTGCCAAGAAATCAATGAATAAAAGCACTAGTAGGCTAATTCATAATCTAACTACTCTTAATGCCCATAATATACAAGAAATATACTCGTTAATTCCTCAGGATGGAGTTAGTAGAAATATGAGAAAGCAAATATCATTTGCTGAAAATATTGTAAAGGATGACCCTAAAGAAACTGCTGTAACCTTACTAAGGATTGCTAAAAATAATGCATCGATGAAGGTAGAGTTTTCAGTATTTAAAAAACTATTTGATAGTAACCCGGAACTTCAAAGAAGAAAGCATAATATTCACAAAGTATTAATGAATATGTTTTATCTGTTTTTTCCTGATTTTACAGATAAGAATGTCAAGGTTATTGTAGGTGACGAGAGTACGCATATGGCTTATTTTGATTACGAATCGGTCCATGTTGCCTTGTATCATATAATTGAAAATGCAGCTAAGTATATTAAGCCAAACTCTACTTTAAATATTGATATATGCAGTAATGGTAACTTCTCTCAAATTTCAATGGATATGATGAGTACAGAAATAAAAGAAAGTGAAGTAGAAAAAATATTTTTGGAGGGGGTATCGGGTGATCTTCCTTCTAAAATAGGAAAAGCAGGAGAAGGTATCGGCATGTATAGAGCCAAAAATATTATTGAGCTAAATTCAGGCTCTATTACAGTAACCCCATATCCAAAAACTTTAGAAGAAACATTGGGATTTAAATTTCAAAGAAATGTATTCGCTATAAATTTACCAAAATGTAAACAAAGCCTAATCGGGTAGCCGGAGGTCTCTAACCTCCAGCCCCCACACACTCATCATGCGGGTCCACAGGAAAAATAGGACAGGCACATTTCTTTTTCCTATCAATGCCCATTGCATTGACGGTGAAATCGACATTGAAAACCAATTTCACGAGTTTGTTGCGGATAAACCAGCCTGGTTGAAAATTGGTTATAACGCTCAGCAATTTGAAGCACACCCAAACTAAAGAGCGAAAATAAACAAGGTGGTACTGGATAATTTTTAAGGAATATCGGATGAAGTATGTGTGGCTATCTGTGGCGCTTTTGCTGTCTGCGTCGGCTCTGGCAGTAGATAATAACGCTCAGCAAGGCTTACCCTTGTTAGTAGGACCTTATCTTGGCCAGGTACCGCCAGGTTTAACACCGAAGAAATTTGCCCCGGGTTATGTTTCAACCCGGCATCGCGACTTTAGCGGCTCGTTCACGCCAGATTTAACCGAGTTCTACTTCTCCAGAAGGGACGTGGATACGCAACAGTGGTGGTTAATGCGTTTTAAACTAAAAAAATAGGACAGGCGCATTTTTTTGCAAATTTTTTGCAAAATCCATAGTATCAACTACTGTTTTTATATGGCTATGTTGTAGTTGAGTGTGGGTATT